>DAOVGQ010000050.1 GCA_030672315.1 Candidatus Aenigmatarchaeota archaeon
GAAAGACTTATAAGATTTAGTATAATTCTTAAATGGTGAATATATGTTAGCAACATATAATGCAAAATTAGTGGAAGGTTCTAACAAGGATTTCAAAATCCTTTATGGGAAAGATGATCGCGCCTTAGCAGTACTTCCAAGGGATTCAACTGACCCTGATTTTTTTGAAAGGTCTAGAGTGGAAGTAGATATTAAATATAAAGCCGATGGTTTTGGCCGTCTTATCAGAATTCTTCATAAGGGGAAAGGGGTTTATCCTGTTTAGAGATTGCCAATTTTTCTAGAGCCTTACCCCGGCCTTCTCTATATCAAGGAGCCTCTGGTATTCGGAGTCTGTGTGCTCCTGAATCTGTTTTATCTGGGGCTCCCTGAGGTGCTTGAACCGGCCCTGGTGTTTGAGGTATTCCTCCACTGGTTTTCTCTTTTCGAGCTTCTTATTTATCTTGAGTTTGCCGTCCTCGAACTCGTAGAGGACCCACATGCCTGTCTCCACGGCCAGGCGGGAGAGCTTCACAGAGAGGGAGGAGTCAAACTTCCAGCCAGTGGGGCAGGGGGAGAATATGTGAAGGAAGGAGGGCTGCCTCTCAAGGGCCTTCTTTACCTTGGTGTAGAGGTCCTGAGGATAGCCGATGCTGGCCGAGGCCACGTAGGGGATTCGGTGGGCGGCCACTATCTCGCAGATGGGCTTCTTCCACTCACCCTTGCCAAAGGATTCCCTGCCGACAGGGGAGAAGGTGGTCCATGCCCCATAGGGCGTTGCAGAGGAGCGCTGCACGCCTGTGTTGGCGTAGCATTCGTTGTCCACGCAGACCTGGGTGACCCTGTGGCCGCGCTCGAGCATTCCGGAGAGGCCCTGGAGGCCGATGTCAAAGGTCCCGCCGTCTCCTGCAATGGCCAGGACCTTCCAGGGCTTGCCAAGCCTCTTGACAGCTGCCTCGATGCCGCTGGCTGTGGCTGACACCGTCTCAAATGTGTTGTGAATCCAGGGGGAGTTCCAGGCGGTCTGGGGATAGGCAGAGGTCGTGACCTCAAGGCAGGAGGTCGCGCAGCAGACTATGGTCTCCTTGGGGCAGACACTGGAGAGCATGTTGACTGCTATGGCCACGCCGCATCCTGCGCACATAGTGTGCCCTGATTCAAGAAGCCGTGCCATTTCAACCATCACAGATTTTTTGGTTTATGATTTTGCTTTGCAGGGTTTTAAAGCTTCATGGGAGAAAATCGACAATCAGGAACTATCGCAACAAGGCTGAAAACAAAGAAAAACAGGTGAAGGGCAGGGCCTTACTTCTTGGCTTTCTTGGACTTCTCCTCTTTCTCCTTCTCTTCCTCTGCCCTTATCTCGCGCTCGGCCTTTATCTCGTCAATCTCCAGCCAGACCACAAAGAGTCCTATTATAATCAGGAAGGGTGGTATGAATCCCGTCAGGACTATCAGGAAATTGGTCAGCCAGTCCCCTGGAAACCAGTTGCTCGTCCCCATTATCGGTGTTATGGAGTCGACAAAGAGGCCGAGACCGATTGCTATAAGGATGAGTCCAAGCAAAATCTTTACTGCAGCATTCATTTTTCATCCCCATTAGATTTGAAATGATATTTATATATAACTTATGCCTTTTTATATTTAATGCCGGGGGCGGCACAAGGTTAATAAATTTAATGGGAAAGCATTACGTGATTCTTATGAAGCACATGAGGAATGCATGGAAAAGGCCCAAGGAGGGCCTTGGCGATGAATGGAAGAGCCTGCTCATGGGACTGAGAAGGGAGCCTGTCATGAACAGGCTGGAGAAGCCGACAAGGCTCGACAGGGCAAGGGGCCTGGGCTACAAGGCCAAGAAGGGTCATGTCGTTGTCAGGGCCAGGGTTCCCAAGGGAAGGAGAAAAACCCCCAAGAAAGGAAGAAGGAGCCCCAAGGCATCGGGAAGGTTCTTTACTACAGGGCTTTCCCTCCAGGCCATTGCAGAGCAGAGGGTTGCAAGGAGGTTCCCCAACCTCGAGGTCATGGCAAGCTATCACCTGGCCGGGGACGGCCAGCACAAGTGGTTCGAGGTCCTGCTCGTTGATACCTCAAGGCCGGAGGTTTCAGGGGACAGGGAAAGGAAGTGGATAAGGGGCCAGAGGGGCCGGGCCTTCAGGGGCAAGACCCCGGCAGGCAGGAAGGCGCGGGGCCTCACCAGGAAGGGTAGAGGTGCTGAGAAGATAAGGCCGTCCATAAGGGCCAAGGGTGGCCGCGGAAAGTAGCTGCTAACATTTATAAAGTTGTCCTGACAAATTATTAATATGACATTGCTATTTCAGGTAGGCGGGGTGTTCCCCAACTTAACGCAGAACCTGCAGAACATGGGATTCTTTCTCTACCTGTTCCCGTTCCTGCTTGCGCTGGCGATTTTCTATGGGATACTCTACTGGGTGTTCTGTTCAGGAGAGAAGGCAAAGCTTCCGAAGTCTGCTGTTGCCCTGATTTCCATCATACTGGCGTTCTTCGTGATGCTCTATTCGAGCTGGAACGTGATGATTGTCCAGTTCCTTGCCAACCTCTCGGGCGCGGGCCTGATAGTGGGCTGCGGGATACTGTTCATTGCGATTCTGCTCGGGCTGGTGGGATTCAACATAGAGGGACTGACAGGTGAAAAGGCGGGAAGGGGCCGGTGGGTGTTCATCATCGGCGTTATCGTCATAGGAATCCTGATATTCTTCGGTGCAGGAGGCGATGCCTTCGGCCTGATACCTGAATGGTCCAACAGCGGGGAATTCCTGACCGCGCTCTTTGTGATAGCCATCATAGGCCTTGCCGTGTGGTGGCTTGGGAGCGAGGATGGCGGAGCTGCACCAGCTAAAACTAGCACTTAAGGATTTCCCTTATTTTGTTTTGAAAGAAGTAGCCCTTGCTATTCCTTTTCCTTTTCTCCCTTTATGGACTTGACAGCATCGGAGAGGCTCCTGAGGGTCTGCATCATGGGAGTCAGGGAGTTCTTCATGGTGCTCTCCATTGCCTCCATCCTTGAGGAGACATCGTTCATTGACTGCTTGTAGGTATCTATCTTGTCCTCTATTGTATCAATGCCTGGTCTCTTTTCAGCATCCATAGTATGGATGGACTGCTCGAGAGTGGATATCCTGTCCTTAACATCCCTGAGCTGGGCCTGGATGCCCTCGATTTCTGATTTGAATTGCGACCACTTCTCCTCGACTATGCCCTCGGCCAGTTCCTCTATTGCACGCTTCTTGTCCTCGCGGGCCTCCCTCCTTGTCATAGGTTCCCTGAGCCTTGGTATGAGCATCTCTCCAGCAGCTCCGGGAGAGCTGGGTGATGCAGGGAGTCCTGGTTCCTCGGCCTCGAACCCAGGCTCGCCAGGAAGCGGGGGCATGGCCAGGCTGGATGCCTCTG
This sequence comes from Candidatus Aenigmatarchaeota archaeon, assembly GCA_030672315.1. The sequence continues at coordinate 3,391 of DAOVGQ010000050.1, forward strand.
GAGGGAGTGCCTCAGGTGAGGGAGGTGCCTGGGGTTGTAGGGGTGGTGGTCCTGGCCCTGCCTGTGGGGCTGGTGGTCCTGGTGTGGTTTGCGGTGCAGGAGAGGCAGGCTGGAGTTGCTGTGTAGGGAACGCGGGCCTGGGACCGGCCACAGCACCCTTGAGGGCCTGTTTCATGGCAGTGTCCACCTCCACAGGGGTGTAGCCCTCGTTCTTGAGCATCCTGATTATCTCTGGTTCAGAAACACCTTGGGAAGAAAGAGACATCACCCTCTCGGTAGGGATGCGTCCTCCACCACCCGAACCTTTTCCACCAAAGGGCCACATAAGCGTCACTGATTATTATATTTCGATTTCTTACTATTTATTGTTTTTAGGCATGCTGGAGAACCTTTTTGAGATGAGCTGCTCCACCTCCTCCCTGGTCATGAAATTGGATTTCAGGGGGTTGTATAAATCCAGCATGGCCTCGAGCTCTTTGACCTTGCCCGAGGTGGCAAGCCTCTTGACCTGCTTGATTATCTCCTTTATGGTAATCTGAACCTCGGAGATGCTCCTGTCCCTCTTCTTCAGTTCCGAATCAAGGTTAATTGTGAGCTTCTGTATGGTCTTGTTTATGTTCAGGGCCTCCTGCTCCATGGCATTTATCCTAAAGGAGAGACCCTCCTCTCTCTGTTCCAGGACACGTATCCTCTGTGTGTCTGTGTTGGTCCTGTCAACCAGCTCGTTTATTATTGTACGCAGGGTGGTCGGCTTCCTGGCCATAGAATCATCTGTTCTGGAGGTATAGTTCTGTTATAGAATTGTAGTGGTTTAATAAATATATTACATGAAGGTAAAAGATTATTATGGCAGAAAAGATAGGGGTCTGTGACTATTCATATAATGAGGACAAGCAGCAGCTTAGAATCAACTGCCTGGGATGCCTTTTTGGGGCCAGCCTCGAGGACTTCGATGAATGCATGGCCCGCACCATTGACAAGATTCTGGAGGTCAAGAAGGTCTCCTCCATAGTCCTGGCCAAGGAGAGGGAATACGAGTATGATCACACCCAGAGCAGGATGCTTGTGGAGATAGCCAGGATTATAGAGGATGTTCTAAGGGAGAGGCTGATTTCTGCTGAGAATCTTGGCTCAGAGCGCTGCAGGAGGCTGGCTGTTGGGTGGTCGAGCAAGATGCAGTACATAGTCCTGGGGCTTATGAGAAAGGATCCTGTGGGGGCGTATGTCGAGACCCTCAGGGAGATAAGGCATGTTAAGATGAAGATGAAGGGTATGGCAAGCAAGGATGTCTATACATGCGCCTATAATTTTATGAAGAAGGTGCTGGAGCCCCTGAAGGAGAAGCTGGAGAAGACCCAGCTCATTCAGGCTGCAAAGCCCCATGTGAGCGGATACCACATAGGGGACAGGAGCGTGTACAGGGAATTGTTCATGCCGAATGTGAGGCCCAACTTCATGCTGACCAGGTATATCATAACAGCCCCGGAGGGAGGGAAGTCTGTTGACAGGTACGAGGTCGGGGACATCAGGGTTGAGATATTCAGGCTCCCGGACACTGCAGAGTACATGTACTATGTTCTTCCCCCGGAGTTCACGCTTCCCATGGAGAGGTATACTGTCCTGGATGCTGCCAGGAGGTACATGGCCAGCCACAGGCCAAAGACAGCAGAGTTCGTGAAGTCCAAGAGGGTAAGGGAGGTCTTCTACAACATAGGAAGGGACATGATAAGGGAGGTGGCCGGCCACATGAAGGTCGAGCTCACCCTGAAGGAGCTCGAGCAGCTGGCCACCATACTCACAAGGTATACAGCAGGCCTCGGGGTTCTCGAGATCCTCCTGGCGGATGAGAAGGTTCAGGACATATACATAAACTCTCCCATAGAGAGGCAGCCCATTCTGATAGGCCACCAGGACTGGGAGGAGTGCAGGACCAATCTCATACCCACCATGGAGGATGCCGAGGGCTGGGCCACCAGGCTGAGGATACAGTCCGGGAGGCCCCTGGATGAGGCCAATCCTGTCCTGGACACTGCGGTGGCTGTGCCGGGGGGCAAGGCCAGATTTGCAGTGATTACCAGGACGCTTTCGCCCCAGGGCCTGGGCTTTGCCATAAGGAGGCACAGGGACAAGCCCTGGACACTTCCCCTCTTTGTTAAGAACAGTATGTTCACGCCCCTGGCAGCGGGCCTGCTCTCCTTTCTGATAGACGGGACGGTCTCGATGCTGGTCGCGGGTGGGAGGGGTGCTGGAAAGACATCGGTGCTGGGGGCCCTGATGCTGGAGATACTCCCAAAGACCCGCCTGCTTACCATAGAGGACACCCTCGAGCTTCCCGTCTCGCAGCTAAGGGATTTGGGGTACAATGTGGAGAGTCTCAAGTCCAGGTCTGTGATAACCAGGGTGGAGACCGAGATGCCTGCTGACGAGGCCCTGAGGACTGCCCTGAGGCTCGGGGACTCGGCCCTGATACTGGGAGAGGTCAGATCCGTCGAGGCGAAGGCCCTCTATGAGGCCATGAGGATTGGAGCGCTCTCGAATGTGGTGGCAGGGACCATACACGGAGAGTCTGCATACGGGGTCTTTGACAGGGTGGTGAATGATTTGGAGGTTCCCAGGACTTCCTTCAAGGCCACGGACATTATTCCAATCTGCAAGTCCCTGAGGTCAGCTGACGGGCTGCACAGGTTCAGGAGGATGACAGAAATAACCGAGGTCAGGAAGGACTGGGACAAGGACCCTGTAAAGGAGGGGGGATTTGTCAACCTCATGGAGTATTCAGGCAAGAAGGACATGCTCCAGCCCACGGACACCTTCAAGAACGGCGAGTCAGAAGTCCTGAACAGGATAGCGTCCTATGTTAAGGAGTGGAGCGGCAACTGGGCCGCTGTCTGGGACAACATACAAATCAGGGCAAAGATGAAGGAAGTCCTTGTCAAGTATGCTGAAAAGCTCAAAAGGCCAGAAATTATGGAGGCTGAGTGGATTATAAAATCAAACGGTATGTACCACATTATAAGCGAAGCCATAAGAAAGGAGACAGGGTTCCCTGAACCAGCAGCGGTTTACAGTGAATGGGAGGCCTGGCTCAAGAAGCAGCTGAAGGCCTGAGCTGGGGCTTTGCTGACTCGTTTCCTGCCTTTCTTATCATGTACCATTCCATCCTCCGGCCTGTCAGGGCCCTCAGGAATCCCGAGGTCACGCCAAAGGATGTGTAGAGGCCTACAGTGAAGGCCCCTGCCATGACATGGAAGAACATCCTTATCTTCTTCTCCTTTAGAAGGGCTGCTATAGTGGCTACCAGGAATCCTGAATTCATAAGCATTATCCATCCCGTGGTACTGAGGAACCTGGGGATGTTTATTGCTGCAGGCTCCCCTGTCATGAAGGAGAGTGTGCCAAAGAACATGAACAGGACCAGGAACGGTGAGGCAAGGTAGCCCACTGTCGTAACAGTCAGGGTGATCCTCTGGAGAATGTTCAGGTTCTTGCCAAAGAGTATCCACTTCTTGTAATCAAGGAAGGCACGGGCATTGCCGTAGGCCCATTTTTTCTGCTGCTTGAAGAAACCCTTGAAGGTAAAGGGGACCTCACTGGACACAGTAAAGTCCGAGAGATATATGCTCCTGTAGCCTGCCTTTAGTGCCCTGAGCGAGAATTCCACATCCTCTGTAAGGCTTCCCTCCTGCCACCCCCCCGTCTTGAGAAGGAAATCCCTTCTTACTGCCTGGCCAGAGCCGAAAAGGAGGGGAACCCCTACACGGCTGTTGATGGCCGCGAGGAGGTTGTGATAGACCATGAGGACTGCAGAGGCGAAGCTGGTAACCATGTTCTGTTCCATGTTCATGTACTTCCATTTTGTCTGGAGATATCCCAGCTTCCTGTCCCTTACAAAGGGAGGGATAACCCTCCTGAGGAAATCCCCTGGGGGGACAAAATCCGAATCAAATGTCACTATTATCTCGCCCCTGGAGTACCTAAGCATGTGGTTGAGGTTTCCTGCCTTGAAACCCTCCCTGGTCTTTCTTCTTGTCACCCTGACCATGTCACTGTGCTTTTTTGCAAAGGCATTGATTTTTCTTGATATCTCCGGGTTGTCGCTGTCGTCACCTATTATTATCTCGTACCTGTTCCTGGGGTAGTCGAACTCCAGACATTTCCTGGCGCATCTCAAGGCAACAATCTCGTTCAGGGTCGGTATCTGAACGGTTACCCCGGGCCAGCAGGAAACTTTGGGGGTTCTGAAGGTCCTAGGACCTGTAAACAGGCCTGAGAAGGCCAGGATATAGAAGAGGCTTGAAAAGAACAGCATGGGAAAGAACAGTGTGTTGTACAGGTAGAGAGAGATTTCATGAACAGGTGGGGACCACACCAGGTAGAACTGGTATCCCGATTCCATCAGCCAGTTTATTGATTCGAGCATGGTTATTATTTGGTCCCTGAATGATATAAACTTGCCCGCCGTACCTCCCGGATATGCCTTTGGTACGGAATGTGCTTTTAGGCCCCTCCCGTTTTTATAATCCTTGAGAGTTCCTTGTAGGTTAGCAGGCCCTGGTAGGCATTGTCGCCTATCACCAGGGCAGGAGCATGCTCTATTCCATAGGCCTCCCTCACCATGGATATGGCATCTGATTCAAGATTGAGGTCAAGCGTGTAGACCAGGACCTTGCTGGATTCCCTGACCTGGTCCAGGACATTGCCCTGCTCGATGCAGTCCTCACAGTCCCCGGTATAGAAATACAGTATCGGGATTATGTCCTCCCCGCACTTATCCTTGACAGAGAGGGAGAGCAGCCAGGCCTTGAGTGAGACCGCCATGTACTCCCTCTTGAGGGCTTCGTAGTCCTCATCCGGGGGGTTGTATTTTTCATAGACCTCCAGTTTTTGAGGGAGGTTCCTCCAGAAATAATCAAGGTCGTTCTGGACTCTGTTCAGGGAGGTTATTATGAACTTGCAACCTAGCTCGCTCTGGCCCGAGGCGAGGTAGAGCTGCTCAAGCTCTATGGATTCCAGGTCCTGGCCATAGCTCTTTATCTCCTCGCGGAGCCTGGCAAACTCCTGGGATGTCTTGCTCTCGGTGTATTGCAGGATGAAGGCCCCTGTGAAGACGCCCACCACATAGAGCATTATTGCGCTAAGGCCTGCCAGGATATAGACCCTGTTTTGTCTCTTCATGAGAGAATCTTGTATGATTGGGTTAAATTACTTTTCCCACCAGTTCTTGCCCCGCTTTTTGGGCCACTCGATGTTGCTCAGGCTGTGGACAAACATCAGGATGAGCCAGTAGGGAAACATGAAGATGAAGGCTATAAGGTCTTTAAGGGTGAAGGGCTCCCGGAACTTCCTGAGGGCGGCCAGGAATATCCCGTAGGTGCATGTCAGCAGGACCATGTTCAGGGCACTGAGGAGTGTGAGTGACCACTCTCCAATAAGGACGTTCCAGGCCACGTTTATTATGCCAAAGACAGAGAACCAGTAGAAGAAGTACTGTGCAACATCCATGGAGAAGACCACGCCATTGGCCAGGAAGAAGTCATGGTAGCCCAAGACTATCTGAAGGATAAGGGCAATGCCTATCAGGACGGAGTGAATGTACCAGTAGGACAGCAGGGGAAGGGAATACATGCCAGGGCCCTTGTAGCGCCTGTTAAGGAACATGTCGAAGTGGGTCTTGATTATCTGGGCCCCGCCCCTAGTCCACCTGAATCGCTGCCTGGAAAGCTCCATGAGTTTTTCAGGGACAAAGGTGTAGCAGTAGGCAGTGTCCACAAAGCGGGTCCTGTAGCCCTTCTTTATGAGCTTGAGCGCGACATCGAAATCCTCGAGGAAGGTGTAGGGACTGAAGCCCCCTGCCTCGAGCAGATATCTTCTTCTGAAGGCGCTCAGGGGGCCTGAGGCCGCTATCACAGCCCCAATCCGCTCACAGACTGACTTGAAGAAGGCGAAGTTCAGGTATTCAAGCCTCTGGAACCAGGACAGGGGCTTCCTGATGTTTTCCACCTTAATGACCCCTGTGGTGGCAGCTACCCTGCTATCTGAGAAGGGTGCCACGAGCCTCTCGATGGAGCCCCTCTCCAGGCGGGTGTCGCCGTCTATTGTTATCACAATCTCTGTGGTGGCAAGTTTGAGGGCCCTGTTCAGGGCATGGGACTTGCCTATGTGATTGGTCTTGAGAACCGTTACCCTGGGATTTTTTGAGTAGGTCTTGAGGACCTTCGGGGTCTGGTCAGTGGAGCCATCATCTATCACGGTGGCTCTGAGCCTGCCCGGGTAGCCGCTGTTCAGGACAGCATCCACAGTGGTCTTGATGTGGGGGCCCTCATTGTGAGCTGGAATAAGGACAGTGACAGAGGGGGTGTAGCCCACGGGGAATTTTACAGGCCTTCTGGCTATTAGTATGGCAAACTGGGAGAACAGGACAGCCAGCAGTATGGCCGTGGGTATGGTTGCGAGGAGCTCGACTGCCTGGAGCATAATATAGTTTGGTGGGTATGGCTTTTATGCTTGCCTGGGATTCACTGCCTCTCGAAGAGGTATAGCTCTATGCTGTTGTATAGATTATAACCAAGGATGGACTCTATGTGGTCAAGGTATTCCATGCTGTCATAAAGCTGATAATCCTTGAGTGTGTGGGACTCGTCAAGGGATTCTTTTATCAGGCCCTGTTCGTCATAGCTGTGAAAGAGTATTAGCCATATCCTGTCATACTCCCCCTGGATTGAAGCCAGTTCATCGATGTCGGTCTCGTTGATGCCATAGCCGCTGCTCGGGAATGCCTCCATGGAAAGGTCTGTTCTGTTCAGGTAATAATCCGCAGGGCCGTATATGCCGTAGCCTGCATGAAACAGCAATAAATCACCAGGCTCGGCATTTGTATCAAGGTAGCTGGCTACCTCTCTCCATTGGTCCTTGTTGATTTCAGTATAATATAACCAAAGGCTTGCAAAAGAAAGAATAACGAACGTGACAATTGCAGCTGATTTTGCGCGTTCAAAGTCTATTCCTCTCACCCAATTTGCAACCAAGAGGTAAAAGGCCGGTGAAGCTCCAATCGTATACTTGGTTAAGTAAATAGGGGCCGAGAATTGGGAGATAGCATAAGGCAAGAGTATGGGGATGAAAAGCCAGACAAGCAATAGATAGGTTCTACTTGAAAGGTCAATTTTTTGGAAATGTTCTTTTACATAATTAGAAATCCCTCTAAGGGTGATATTGAATCTGTTTTTTAATCCCTTGGCTGAAATGTAAATCCATAGAAGCAGGAAAGGAAGGAAGCCCCATCCAGAATACTCTGTAAAAGTAAAGAATATTGAGAAGGTAGAGGGTGTCTTTATCCAGCTTGCTACGGAATCAGGTTTTTGTACCTCCAATATCTGGCCTGTTAGAATCCCCAACCAGGGTGCAAATAGTAAAATAATAATGACTTGGAATAGAACCCATTGTTTAAGCTTGGGTCTGAGGGGTTTCTTGGAGAACAGGAAAACCATGGCTATATACAAGTTCTGGGATACTATTATGAATACACCGAAAACATGAGTATACATTAAAAGGATGCTGGAAACGATGTAACCGATTGAATTCCAGTGAGTTCTTTTTTCAAGAATCCGAATAAAGAAATACATCGAGAACAGGGTAAGTAAGGCCATCAAAACATAGGGTCTGGCTTCCTGGGAAAAATGGATGTGGAATTGGGATAGTGCCACAAAAAAGGAGCTTAGAATGCCTGTCTTTTTGTCAAAGATCAGCGTGCCTACTTTATACATCATGAATATGGCAAGGAAACCGAATATCACAGAGAGGAACCTTAAGGCGAATTCGGTTTCTCCGAATAGATTAATCCAGTAGTGCAGGATTAGTATATACAGGGGAAACTGAACATCCTTGGCAGATACCTCCACAATCTGCTCAGGTTCCATGTGGGCCCAGGTAACTGAGATGCCCTCGTCAAGCCACAGGCTCTCACAGGTCAGGCAATAGATTCTGAGGAAGAGGCCCAGAACCAGGATTATAATTAGAATAAATCCGTGCCTTCCTATTCGGGTTTTTTCTCCCAACATCATTTAAATATAATTAGAATATCAGGTTGATAAACTTGGTTATCCAAACAACTTAAATCAGCAGTCCTACAAAGAATATATATTAAGAATGGTAATCAGTAGAGGGTGATTGAACTGAAGAAGAAGTTCTACATAACCACGGCCATTGATTATGTCAATGCACTTCCGCACCTGGGTCATGCTTACGAGAAGATACTGGCTGATGTCGTTGCCAGGTGGCACAGGCTCCTGGGAGAGGATGTGTTCTTTCTCACTGGGACAGATGAGAACGCCCAGAAGAACGAGCAGGCAGCCAGGGAGGCCAAGGTTCCTGTCAAGGAATTTGTGGACAAAAATTCAGTTCACTTCAAGGAGCTGTGCAAAGTCCTCAACATATCCAATGATGACTTCATAAGGACAACCGAGGCCAGGCATGTCAGGGTTGCCCGGGATATCTTCAGGAGGATGCACGAGAGGGGCGATATATACAAGGGAGTGTATGAGGGCCTCTACTGCGAGGGCTGCGAGGCATTCCTGACAGAAAACGAGCTTGTGGATGGGAAGTGCCCTGAGCACGATAAGCCACCCAAGCCCGTCAGGGAGGAGAATTACTTCTTTAAGATGAGCAGGTATACCAGCCAGGTGGAGCGGTTGTTATCAAGGCCGGGCTTCGTGGTGCCCGAGAGCAGGAGGAGGGAGATGCTCAACAGGGTGAAGGCTGAGGGCCTCAAGGACATTGTAGTGAGCAGAATGAATCTGAAATGGGGAATAGACACTCCCATAGATAGGGACCAGAAAATCTGGGTCTGGGCAGATGCGCTGAGCAACTATATATCTGCGCTGGAATACCCGGACAGTGCAAGGTTCAGGAAGTATTGGCCGGCTGACATTCACATGATAGGGAAGGGAATCAATTGGTTCCACAGCGTTATCTGGCCCAGCATACTGATGTCAGCAGGCATAGAACTGCCCAGGAAGGTTGTTGTTCACGGGTATATAACAGTGAACGGCCAGAAGATAAGCAAGAGTCTGGGTAATGTCATAGACCCCATGGAGATGGCGAAGAAGTATCCTGTAGATGCCATAAGGTACCAGCTTATCAGGGACATCCCCTTTGGCGAGGACGGGGACTTCTCAGAGGAGGCCCTGAAGGCAAGGATAAACGGGGAGCTCCTGGCCGACCTGGGGAACCTTGTGTCCAGGGTGCTCAAGCTCGCAGAGAATCACAGGGGAAAGCTGAAAGGTAAGGACCACCTGAGCCGCTACCTTAAGCTCAGGGAAATCC
>DAOVGQ010000055.1 GCA_030672315.1 Candidatus Aenigmatarchaeota archaeon
CAGGATCTTGGGGACAAGGGGGGCAGGAACAGAGATAACGGCAAGGTCTATTCTGCCCGGGACCTTGAGGATAGAGGGGTAGCAGGGAAGGTCGAACATCCTGTCTGTGTTAGGGTTTATTGGGTAGATTTTGCCGCTGAACTTTCCCTCGATGAAGTTCCTGAGCATTACGTGACCTATCTTCTTGGGGTTGCGGCTCGCGCCTATTATGGCAACGGACTTGGGCTGGAAAAAGTAGTCGAGTTTCTTCATAATATTTATTTGACGGGCCGCAATATAAAATATGCTAAGGGACATAATCTCTGAGAGGGAGAAGGAGCTTCCTGTCTCCACCATAGGGAAGATGCTGAAGATTGCGAGCGAGAGTAAATCGATTATTTCTTTGGGGCCGGGGGAACCGGATTTTGTGTCGCCAAGGAATATAATAAGGGCTGCCAAGGGGGCCCTGGGTAAGGGGATGACTCACTACTCACCTGTGGCCGGGAGGACAGATTTCAAGGAGGCTGTGCTCAGGAAGCTCAAAAAGGAGAACGGGATATCTGCCAGGGAGGAGAACATAATAGTGACGTGCGGCTCGACAGAGGCCATAATGCTTGCCCTGATTGCCACTGTGGACCCTGGTGAGGGGGTTATGGTTCCTGACCCGGGGTTTCTCTCATACAAACCCACTGTGGAGATCCTGAACGGGATGCCCATATCAATTCCTCTGGAGGAGGGGAAGGGGTTCCAGCTCGATGCAGATGTGATGGAGAGGCTTGTTGTCCCTGAGAAGACCAGGGTGCTGATAATCAATACGCCGTCAAACCCCACGGGGACTGTGCTGAGCAGGAAGACCCTGGAGGAGGTGGCGGACTTTGTGGTGGAGCACAGGTTGCTTGTTCTCTCTGATGAGGCCTATGAGAAGTTCGTTTACAGGGATGCCAGGCACGTGTCCATGGGCTCTCTCAATGGGATGGATAAGTATGTTATGACCCTGCATAGCTTCTCAAAGACCTATGCCATGCCCGGGTTCAGGCTGGGGTATGCATGCGGGCCAGAGGAGGTAATCAAGGCCATGGTAAAGCTGCATGTTTTCTCTTCGCTGTGTGCCCCGACTGTGTCGCAGGTTGCCGGTGTTGAGGCCCTGAGGGGGCCGCAGGGTGCAGTGGAGAGGATGAGAAGGGAGTATGACAGGAGGAGAAGGATGATAATTAAGAGGGTGAGGGAGGTCCCTGGGTGGTCGTGCCTGGAGCCTGAGGGGGCCTTCTATGCTTTTCCGAATGTCAGGAGTATGGGGATGAAGAGTTTGGCTGTTTCGGAGTGGCTGTTAAAGGAGGCCAGGGTGGCGACGATAGCGGGGACGGAGTTCGGTAGGATGGGAGAGGGATTCCTCAGGCTCTCCTATGCCACGGCCTATGAAAAAATAGAGAAGGCCATGGACAGGATTGAGAGGGCTGTCAGAAAAAGGAAGAAATAAATTTGCCCAAGTCAAATTATTATTATGGCCAAGCCGAGGTTCTATAAAAATACTGTTGATAATGTTCTGAAGATATACAGGGTTCTCAAGAAGGCGCATCAGGAGGACAGAGGTCACATCACGGTGGGGGAGATAGCCAGGGGGGCTGGGCTCCACAAGTGGACTGTTTCAAGGACCCTGGATGTGTGGATGGTCCCCTTTGTGGAGATGGTCATACCAGAGGAGCTGGAGGATGTGGGCCTGAAGATAAAGCTTGTCAGGATAAAAAACCCAAACATAAGGGAGGAGCAGGTTGTGAGGGGCCTGAGGACCAGGTTGTGATTATCACAGGTCTTGTTCTCGAGAAATGTTCTAGGTAAAGACCCTTAAGAAGGATTCGTAGTCTATCCAAAACTCGTCATCGTAGCGATTGGCCTCGGCATCCTTAACAGGGAGGAACCTCCACTGGTTCTTGTTGTACCAGGCAATGAAGCCGTGGGCTTGGGCATTCCTGCACCATTCGGAGAAGCGGGAGAGTTGGCTCCTGTCGAGCCTGGGCTTCCTGGCCCAGGACTTTATCTCAAAGCAGAGGAGCCTGCCTGACTTTATGGCCACGACATCCACTGGTGTGAGGAGGCCGCCAGAGGAGGCGCTGCGCACGCAGGAAAATCCTCGGGCGCTCAGAAAGCGCAGGAGCTCGCGCTCGGCACGGAAGCCCTTTCTGTAGAGTTTCATGGTAATATAATTGGGTAGGGGGTTTAAAATTGTAATCTGTGTAGAAGGATATAACACTGTTATATTTCTCCGTGTTTTTGCAAACCATAGAGCAGGAAACTATCTCTTCATAATATACAATCCGGGTTGTGCTGTGTTTTTATTGCTTTACAGACAAGATAGTAATGTTGTGTTTTGGGTCTGCCAGGCCCAACTAATTGGTGCATTCCATGGAGATACAGGTTATTGATGTTGACTACATCCTGGTGGATGAGAGGCCCATAGTCAGGATATTCGGCAAGACTGAGGAAGGCAAGTCTGTGTGCGCCTTCTATGAGGGATACAAGCCGTATTTCTATGCAGAGGGGGAGAGTGTCAGGGAGCTCATGGAAAAGGAACCCCAGGTGCAGAAGATAGAGAGGGTCTCTAGGAAGATGGTAATGGGCTACCAAGACCCCAGGGATGTCTACAAGATAACCATAACCAACCCTGCCAGGACACCTGAGCTCAGGGAGCGGCTGGTGGCTGCAGGTGTTACGGCCTATGAGGCTGACATCCTCTTCAAGTACAGGTTCATGAATGACCTGGGCATCAAGGGCCTTGGCTGGATCGGTTTTAAGGAAGAAAACAGTGTTTCCACTGATACTGTTAATGTTGACAGGTGTGTAAGGATCAGCTCAGTTGAGCCTGTGGAAAGGCTTAAGGATGTCCCGCTCAGGATGCTTGCCTTTGATATAGAGTGCGTTCCTTTAAGGCCGGGTAGCCTGCCAGAGGCGGGCAGGGACCCCATTATCCTCATATCCATGGTCTTTGGAGAGCCCTTCAAGGGCTCTGAAAGGATGGTGCTGAGCACAAGGCCTGGCCCCGGTGTGACTGCCCTCTCATCAGAGAAGGAGATGCTGGAGAGTTTTATTGAGATAGTCAACCAGTACGACCCTGACATCCTGACTGGCTACAACATAAACAACTTCGATATTCCCTACATACTGGACAGAATGAGGGAGCATCGAATAAGGCCTGTCATGGGCCGCTGCAACCAGAAGCAGGTCTATGCCAGGAAGCTCATGGCCAGGTACAGGGTCTCCATAATAGGCAGGGTCATTGTGGACAGCTTCGAAATCATAAAGAAGGACTACTCCCTCGCAAGGTACGGCCTGGATTTTGTTGCAAAGAGGCTCCTGGAAGAGCAAAAGGAGCCCATAAAGCTGCATGAGATAGAGATGTTCTGGAAGGGCAGTCCGGAGGAGTTTGCCAGGCTTGTAAGGTATTCGCAGAAGGACTCGCTTCTGGCAATGTCCCTTGTGCAGAGGCTCAACCTAATAGACAAGTATGTGGCCCTTTCCAAGGTCTCTGGAACCCTGCTGCAGGACACCCTGAACAGCGGTGAGACAACAAG
>DAOVGQ010000023.1 GCA_030672315.1 Candidatus Aenigmatarchaeota archaeon
GACCTCGGACATCTCGCTCCGGACCTCTGCAGTGGCCCGCTCAACATCCCTCTCGTTGCTCACTGCCCTTAAAGGAGAGCCTGCAATGACCCCCTCAAGGCCGGGTGCGGATATCTTGATTCCTGCAGCAGCCTGGACAGAAGGGATGGTCTTGAAGTCCTTCTCTACCCTGAGTTCCTTGAGGGGCTGGGGCGTCAGGAGGGCCCTTACCTTGGTGAGCGCAATCTCCTCCCCGCCTATCACAAGGGTGTCACCGCGCCTTATCTCGCCGTCATACAGTATGACATCAACCGTTGTCCCGAGGCCCCTGTACTCCTTGACCTCCAGGACTGTTCCCTTGCCCCAGCCGGGTGTCACCTCAAGCCGGCCCTTGAGATATCTCTGGGCAATGCCCCCCAGCATCATGAGCAGGTCAGGTATGCCCTCGCCGGATACGTTTGATACAGGGACAATCGCGATCTGCTTGGTGAAGTCCTGAACCCTGTCAAACCTCTCTGCAGGGAAGCCCCTCCCCCCCAGCTGGCCTATCATGTTGTAGAGCTTGCTCTCCAGCTCCTCCCTGGGCCTGTCAGGCTGGTTCTCATAGGCCTCGGAGAAGCATGCTCCAGGCGAAAGCGACCACCCAGCAATCCTGTCTATTTTGGTAGCTGCAACCACAAACGGGGTCTTGAACTGCTTCAGGTAATTCAGGCTCTCCTCGGTCTGGGGCATGAAACCCTCATTGATATCGATAACAAGGACTGCAAGGTCTGCTATTGCACCGCCGCGCTTCCTGAGGGTGGTGAAGGCCTCATGCCCTGGTGAATCTATCCATAGCAGGCCGGGTATCTCAAGCTCAGTTTTTAGCTGCTTCATAAGATGACCGCAGGTCTCCTTTATTACCTGTATGGGAATGTAGCTGGCTGAGATATATTGGGTTATCAGGCCAGGCTCGGTCTTGGCGATAGAGGTTCCCCTAATCTTGTCGAGAAGGCTCGTCTTTCCATGGTCAACATGCCCCAAGGCAACCAGTATGGGGCAACGTATCTTCTTTTCCATTGCAACCACTTCCAGCCATACATCTTGTTTTATTCCGTGGATGACGGCATGCAATCAACACGACCCATCTTGATTTATTCAATGGATGACGGCATGCACTGGTTGCTTTATATGGCCTGGCTATATTCTTAAATAGTTTAATATCTAATTATTGATGGGTTCTTATCAGACATTCTGCACTGGTTTTGAGGGACGGAACAGTTTTTGAAGGCAGGGGCTTCGGTGCCTGCTGCAAGGTTTCTGGGGAGGTTGTCTTCAATACAGGCATGGTTGGCTATCCTGAAAGCATCACCGACCCGTCCTACTGGGGACAGATTCTCGTTCAGACCTATCCGCTAATAGGTAACTACGGAGTTTCTTCTGGTGATTTCGAATCAGACGGTCCAAAGATAACAGGGCACGTAGTCTCCCAGCTATGCAACGAGCCCTCTCACCACTCCTCTGAAAAGACCCTGGATTCATGGCTCAGGGAGAGCGGCATTCCCGGAATACAGGGTGTGGATACTAGGGCCCTTACCAAGAGGCTCAGGGAGAGGGGAACCATGCTGGGGATTCTCCAGGTCTCTGAGGGTGAGATAGATACAGAAGCCCTGAGGCAGGAGGTCAGAAGGGTCAGGGACCCTAATAAGAGGGACCTCACCAGGGAGGTTACCTGTAAGTCTATGAAGGCATTCGGAAAGGGCAGGCTCACGGTTGGCCTCCTGGACTGCGGAACAAAGAAGAGCATAACAGATTCCCTGGTATCCCTGGGTTTGCGGGTCCTGGTCTTTCCAGTGGATACCCCCTTTGACAAGATAATGGAGCATGGCCCCAGGGGCCTGGTGATTTCCAATGGCCCGGGAGATCCCAAGACCTGCAGCGCAGCGGAGGCTGTAAAGGCTGCACTAGAGCACAGTCTGCCCACCATGGGGGTGTGTATGGGCAACCAGATACTAGGACTAGCAGCCGGAGGTGACACCTACAAGCTCAAGTTCGGCCACCGCAGCCAGAACCAGCCCTGTATGGAGTCAGGGACGAGGCGGTGCTACATAACCTCCCAGAACCACGGCTTTGCCGTAGATATAAAAAGCCTGCCCGATGGCTGGAGGGAGTGGTTTGTCAATGTCAATGACGGGAGCAACGAGGGAATCAGGCACGAGAAAGGGCCCTTCATGTCTGTGCAGTTCCATCCAGAGACCTCTCCAGGGTCTGTGGACACGAGATTCCTGTTCGAGCGATTCCTCAAGGTGATGAAGAATGAAACATGAAAAGGTCCTTGTGCTTGGAAGCGGCGCCCTTAAAATAGGACAGGCAGGAGAGTTCGATTATTCCGGTAGCCAGGCCATAAAGGCCCTCAAGGAGGAGGGTATAGAGGTAGTCCTGATTAACCCAAACATAGCAACCATTCAGACCTCGGACTACATGGCCAACAGGGTCTATTTCCTCCCAATAAACCACCACTTCGTTAAGGGTGTGATAGAGAAGGAGAGACCGGACGGTATCCTGCTCTCCTTTGGAGGCCAGACCGCCCTCAATGTGGGGGTCGAGCTTGCGGACTCGGGCGTCCTAGAGAAATACGGTGTCAGTGTCATGGGTACGCCTGTAGAGGCCATCAAGAACACAGAAGACAGGGACCTCTTCGTTAAGAAGCTCACGGAGATAGGGCTCAAGGTCCCCAGGAGCGTTGCGGTCGACAGCATCGACGGGGCCATGAGGGCAGCAGAGGAGATAGGCTATCCTGTCATGGCACGGGTGGCCTATGCGCTGGGAGGAAAGGGCAGCGGCATCTCACAAAACAAAAAGGAACTAGAGGAGAGGATGAGAAAGGCCCTGACCCATACCAAGCAGGTCCTTATAGAGGAATACCTCGAGGGCTGGAAGGAGATAGAGTACGAGGTTGTCAGGGACAGTGAAGACAACTGCATAACAGTGTGCAACATGGAGAACTTCGACCCCATGGGAATCCACACTGGCGAGAGCATTGTAGTGGCCCCGTCCCAGACCCTCACCAACCACGAATACCACAAGCTCAGGGAGATATCCATAAGGCTCATCAGGCACATCGGCATTGTGGGGGAATGCAACATACAGTTCGCCCTTGACCCAGAATCTGACGACTACAGGATTATAGAGGTCAATGCCAGGCTCTCAAGGAGCTCTGCCCTTGCAAGCAAGGCCACGGGATATCCCCTTGCATTCATAGCCACCAAGCTCGCGCTGGATTACAGCCTCCCTGAACTCGAGAACTCCATAACCAAGAAGACCATGGCATGCTTCGAACCTGCCTTGGACTACATAGTTGTGAAAATCCCGAGGTGGGACCTCCAGAAGTTCAGAATGGTGAGCAAGAAGATAGGCTCTGAGATGAAGTCCGTGGGTGAGGTCATGTCCATAGGCAGGTCCTTTGAGGAGGCCCTCCAGAAGGCCATAAGGATGCTGGAGATAGGCATGAACGGCTTGGTGTGCAACAGCATGTCCTTCCAGGACCTTGATGGGGAGCTGAGAAATCCCACTGACCAGAGAGTCTTTGCCATAGCCGAGGCCCTTAAGAAGGGCCACTCCGTTGACAGGATTCACGGGCTCTCCAGGATTGACAGGTGGTTTATCTACAGGATGAAGAACATAGTGGACATGGAGTCCAGGCTAAGGGGCAGACCAGAAAGGCTTTCAAGGGAACTGCTCCTTGAAGCCAAGAAGGCGGGCTTCTCTGACAGGCAGGCAGGCATGCTTCTTGGCATGGATGAACCTGGCATGAGAAAGCTGAGGAAGAAGCTGGGAATCTTTCCTGTGGTCAAGCAGATAGACACCCTGGCGGCCGAGTACCCGGCAGCGACCAACTACCTCTACCTGACATATCACGGCACAGAAGATGACATTGATTTCAGGGGTGGGAAACAGGTCATGGTCCTGGGGTCAGGGGCCTACAGGATTGGCTCCTCTGTGGAATTCGACTGGTGCTGCGTCAATGCCGTGACCACTTTGAGGAAGCTCGGATACAGAACCATCATGGTAAACAACAACCCCGAGACAGTGAGCACTGACTACGACATCTGTGACAAACTCTACTTTGATGAGCTGAGCCTTGAGACTGTGATGGATATCTATGAGAAGGAGAATCCGCTGGGAATCATCGTCTCCATGGGAGGCCAGATACCAAACAACATAGCCCTAAAATGCCACTGCCACGGGGCCAGGATTCTGGGGACCTCTCCCGGGAACATAGACCGCGCAGAGGACAGGCACAAGTTCTCCAGCCTGCTGGACGGCCTTGTTATAGACCAGCCAGAGTGGAAGGAGCTCACCAGCCTGGAGGATGCCAAGGGGTTTTGCAAAGGAGCCGGCTACCCTGTCCTTGTCAGGCCCTCCTATGTCCTGTCCGGCTCTGCCATGGCCGTGGTCTTTGACGAGAAGAACCTTGGCCGGTATCTCAAGAAGGCCTCGGACGTCTCCAGGGAGCATCCCGTGGTCATAAGCAAGTACATCCAGAATGCCAGGGAGGTGGAGATAGACGCTGTTGCCAGCAAGGGAGAGGTTGTTGCCTGGGCAGTCTCAGAGCATGTGGAGAATGCAGGCGTGCATTCAGGGGATGCCACCATGGTCCTGCCTCCCCAGAAGACATATGTGGAGACCGTCAAGAGAATAGAGGAGATAGCAAGGAAGATAGCCAGGGCCCTAGAGATAACGGGGCCATTCAACATACAGTTCATAGCCAAGGACAACCGCGTCATGGTAATTGAGTGCAACCTCAGGTCTTCCCGTTCGTTTCCCTTTGTCTCCAAGGTCCTCAAGAGCAACTTCATAGAGATTGCCACCAAGGTTATAATGGGCAGGGAGGCCAGGAGCGAGAGGAGCATCTGGGACATCAACTACATCGGGGTGAAGGCGCCCCAGTTCTCTTTCTCCAGGCTGAGGGGGGCAGACCCGACCCTGAGCGTGGAGATGTCCTCCACCGGAGAAGTGGCCTGCATGGGCGACAACCTCGAGGAGGCCTTCCTGAAGTCCATGCTCTCCACAGGGTACAGGATTCCTGAAAAGAGCGTGCTGGTAACCCTCGGCGGGACCGAGAACAAGGTCAAGATGCTCGACTCGGTAAAGAGCCTCAGGTCCAGGGGATTCAGTATCTATGCCACTGAAATGACCTCGAGGTTCCTGAAAGATGCCGGTGTTGACAACACCATGCTCTACAAGGTACACGAGAACAGGAAACCCAACATCTCGGACTGCATGGCCAGGGGCGACCTAGACTTGGTGATAAACGTCCCGGATGAGGGCAAGGCCGTTTCCATGGATGATGAATACCATATAAGGAGGATGGCAGTGGACTTCTCGGTCTCACTAATAACCAACCTGCAGCTGGCCAGGCTCTTTGTAAAGTCCATAAACAGCAAGGGTCAGGACAACCTCAAGATAAAGGCCTGGAATGAATACTAATGCCTTCCCTCCTGTCTTCACCAGCCCAATCCCGTGCCAAGAGCAGAATCGGGTGACGAAGTCACCCGCAGGCAGTCTGGCACAGGCAGGCAAGTTAGGGGGGACAGGCAACAGGTTCTGGCCTGTATCGTCACTTTTTTATTAATAACGATTTACATAAATCTATTAGATGGTTTCGTGGTAGACCCCAACCTTCACATATCAGTGTACGGAAGGAGATGGAGGGAGGTAAACCTCTGGGAAGTCTGTAGCTAGGCCTCTCTTTTAGCAAGGTGCAGGAATGCTTGACATAAAGCTCATCAGGGAAAAACCAGGGATAGTCAGGAAGGACCTGAAGAAGAGGGGCGAGAGGGACAAGCTCAAGATTCTGGAGAAGCTGATAAAGAACGATGAGGAATGGCGCTCTGGCCTCAAGATGCTTGAGGGGCTGAGGAGGAAGCGCAACCTTGTTACAGAGGTGATTGCCAAGCTCAAGAGGGAGAAAAGGCCTGCTGGGAAGAGAATCAAGGAGATGAAGAAGCTCAATGATGATATAAAGGCCCTGGAGGGAAGGGTCCAGGAGCTGCAGAGCCTGAACAGGGACGCCCTGATGAGGCTTCCAAACATACTCCACGAGAGCGTGCCCGGGGGCAGGGACGAGAATGACAACATCCCTATAAAGCACTGGGGAAGGATTCCCAGGTTCGGTTTCAGTCCCAGAAACCACCTGGAGATTGCCCAGGGGCTTGGCCTGATAGATTCGGAGAGGGGGGCCAAGGTGGCAGGGGCCGGATTCTTCTATCTCAAGGGAGACCTTGCAAGGCTGGACTACGCAATCATGCAGTTCACTGTGGACTTCCTTGTCAAGCGGGGCTTCACTCCAGTGGAGCCGCCCCTCATGATGGCAAGGAAGCCCTATGAGGGTGTGACTGACCTGGGGGATTTCGAGAATGTGATGTACAAGGCTGAGGGGGAGGACCTCTACCTTATTGCAACCTCAGAACATCCCATTGCGGCCATGTTCATGGACGAGACCCTGGATGTCAGGGATTTACCTATCAGGCTCTGCGGCATCTCCCCGTGCTTCAGGAGGGAGGTGGGCTCCCACGGCAAATACACAAAGGGCCTCTTCAGAATGCACCAGTTCAACAAGGTAGAGATGTTCGTGTTCTGCCATCCCAGGGACTCCTGGAAGATTCTTGAGGAGCTCCAGAGGAACGCAGAGGGCCTCTACAGGGCCCTGGAGCTTCCCTTCAGGGTGGTGAATGTGTGCACTGGAGACATAGGAATCCTGGCTGCCAAGAAGTATGACACAGAGGTATGGATGGCAGACGGCCAGTACAGGGAGATTGGTTCGAACTCGAACTGCACGAATTACCAGGCCAGGAGGCTCAACATAAAGTTCAGGGAGGGGGAGGGCCAGCCCCCTGCAGGTTTTGTCCACACCCTCAACAACACGGCCCTGGCCACGTCAAGGACCATGGTGGCCCTTCTGGAGGTCCACCAGCAGAGGGACAGCTCTGTCCTGATACCCAGGGCCCTGAGGCCATATATGGGCAACCAGCACAAGATTGTCAAGAAATAAGTATTTTTTTCTGGTTCTAGGAAAGGCTCCTGAGCATCCTGTCCCAGGGCATGAAGTTCCTGGAGACCTCGAAGGCCGGGCTCTGGAGGTACCTGTAGGGGAACAGGAAATTGTTTATGGTTTCCAGGAGATTTCTCACAGAATTCATGGAATCGCCTCCTTAAGCGGGTTGTGTACTAGGGGAAGAACTCCCTGAACTTCCTGGTCAGGAGCTCTGACAGATTATCAGGTATGCCTTCATCCTTTGCAGCCGCACCTTCCTTGTCTTCCCTGTTGGTGAAGGAGAGAAGGGAGGGCGTCTCGTGGTGGGACGGCCATTCATCGACGCGTGGTTCCAGTCTGGCAGCGGCGGCAGTGCGGGTCATGGAATCACTATCAGATGGAGGCAATATCCTTGAGGATATCGTGAAGGCATATCGCCTCCATAAAAAGAGCTTGACTCTGGCCCAATATAAACCTATGGATAGGACATTTCCGTTTTCCTTTTTTCCGTTATATCCGCTTGATATCGGTTTCATCCAGAACTGGGATTTCCGTTAGAGCCCCCTGGCCGGATAATGGAATAGACCCTCCACCTGGCCTTACCCTCTGAACTGACCAGGCCTAAGTGGGCCAGCCTGTCCATGTGGTTTCTGAATGTCCTGTCTGTGACATCGCTGAGGCCCCTCTGGCCGTAGAGCTTCTGGAACCTCTTTAAGAGCTCCCCGCCGTCAATAGTCTCCTCCAGGTTGAGTATCTCCATTATGAGCCTCTGGTGGGGGGAGAGCATCTCGATGTTCCTCTCTGTGCTGCTCACCATGGCCCTGGGAAGGGCCCTTTCTATCGAGCTGTCCGGTATCTTCTCAAGGTCCTTGTTCTCAGCCTCCTCAGCAGCTATCCTTAGGGTTTCTATGGCAACACGGGCATCGCCCCCTGAGGCAGAGGCCATCCTCTCGAGCTGGGCTGACTTGACCACCCCCGGAAGCAGTCCCCACTCAGTCCTGTCCTTGAGTATGTCGAGAATCTCCCCATCCCTGTAGACAGGGAACTCCAGGTGCTCTGAAGAGGCCAGGCGGCTCCTGACCCTGGGGTCTGCATTGTGCAGGGCTGTCTCTGAGTTTGAAATCAGTATGAGGCATGCACCCTGCAGGGTGGCCAGGTCGTACAGGACCATGTCGTCATCGAGCCTGTCCACCTCATCAAGGATTATCACGCAGTAGCGCTGCTCAAGGCGCTTCCTCAGGCTTTCAAGCAGCTCGTCAGTGGGCGTGCCCTTCCTGTGGACCGAGAGTGTGAGACCCATGTCCTGGAGTATGCTGTAGAGGATCTTGAACCTGGAGGAGCACTCCCAGCAGTTTATGTAGCTGTTCTGGACCGAGGTGCTGTGGACAGAGAGCTCCTCGGCCACGAACCTTGCGATGCAGGTCTTGCCTGTCCCCGGGCTGCCAAAGACAAGGGTGTTCCTGGGCTCCATATCCTTAAGGATGGGTTTCAGGCAGTCCCTTATGGCATCAAGCTGGCCCTCCCTGTGCAGGACCCTGCTGGGTATGAACTGCTCCCTGAGGGCGCGGGCGTCCCTGATTATTCTGTTCTCCTCGTAGATAGGCCTCACCGATACTGCACAACCCTTCACTTATGCAGAAAGGTCGTGAAGGGGAATGAACTTGTGTTTTAATTCTGCCAAGCGGAATTATAAAAGTTCCGGTAGGCTAGTACCCGGAAGAGATTTTAAGCCTTGGGATAAAAGAATTTGTATGAAGGAGGCTCTTTTCTACAGGAAGCTGGAAGGTAAGAAGGTCCAGTGTTTTCTCTGTCCCCGGAAATGTATAATCCTCCCTGGCAAGAGAGGCTTTTGCATGGTCAGGGAGAACCAGGGAGGGGTCTTGTACAGCCTTGTCTATGAGAGGCTGTGCTCCATGGCAGTGGACCCGATAGAGAAGAAGCCTCTCTATCACTTTGCACCGGGCTCGAGCTGCCTCTCCATATGCACAGTGGGGTGCAACCTGGACTGCCAGTTCTGCCAGAACTGGCAGATATCGCACCCAGAGGAGGTGACAGGGGAGCACGTCCCTCCTGAGAGGATTGTGGAGATAGCAAAGAAACAGGGTGTGGAGGGCATCTCGTACACCTACACAGAGCCGACTATATTCTTTGAATACGCCCTGGATACCATGAAGCTGGCCAGGCGAGCTGGCTTCTACAACTGCTGGGTCTCCAACGGGTTCACCAATCCGGAGCCTGTCCTGGAGGCGAGCCGCTACCTGGACGCCATCAATATTGACATTAAGGGCTCCGAGGCCTTCTACAGGAAGCTCTGCAACGTCCCGAGCGAGGCCGCTGTAAAGAAGGCTGCCAGAATATACAGGGAGCAGGGGGTATGGGTGGAGGTCACCACCCTGGTAATCCCGGGGTACAATGACTCCAGGAGTGTCCTGGCCGGCATCTCGAGGTGGGTCAGGAAGAACCTCGGTCCTGACACCCCCATGCACTTCTCAAGGTTTCACCCGCACTTCAAGATGAGGGATGCAGAGCCCACCCCGGCCAGGACCCTAGAGATGGCACACAGGATAGCTGTAAAGGAGGGCCTCAGGTATGTCTACCTGGGAAACGTCCCGGGCCACAGGAGCGAGTCAACATACTGCCCGGGGTGCGGGAAGCCCCTGATAGAGAGGCATGGCTTCGGGGTCGCGGCCATGAGGGATACCTGCGAATGCGGCCACAAGCTTGCCCTGGCAGGAAGGAAATGGAGTAGATTGAAATAGGTTAACATTAA
>DAOVGQ010000029.1 GCA_030672315.1 Candidatus Aenigmatarchaeota archaeon
CAATCTTGGAAAGGTATAAGACTGCGTATTTTTATAGATTGGAGAAATAATAAACCAACAAGTAAATTTATTGATTGTTCAGGAACCATTATCAAAAAGAACTTATTAGAATATTTGGAAACGGAGAAATGCCTTGACTAATGTGGCCGGCCCCGGAAGAAAACCTGTTCATTTCCCGAAGGTCTTCTTGTAGAGGTTCCAGGTCTGGACGAACTCGGCATGGGGCCAGGCCAGGGGCAGGGTTATGTAGGCGACGCCCTTCTTGAACATGGGATGTTTTCGGGCGTTCTCGATCATGAGGAGGCGGTCCTTTCTCAGGATGCCTGAGTCCTTGAAGTCTGTTACATACTCCTCGAACTCCTCAACAGTGGCAATGTGCTCGGGAAGCTCGTTCTTCCAGGCTGTCTTGACTGTCCAGTCAAGGAGCCTGTCGGCCTTGCTCCTGTCCCTCAGGCGGATGTAGTGCCTGGCCAGAATCAGGGTGAAGTGGGGCCATGGTCCCCATCCGCCGTTATTCCTGCCCTGGTATTTGGGATACCTGCAGATGCCGCCCAGCTCCCTGTTCCAGAGGGATTCCTCGATTCTCCTTATTGTCGATTTTATCTTTGGGTCCTTGTCAGGGAAGGCCCCGAACTCGCAGAGGGCCAGGCAGGAGGTGTCTGCATCGGTCTCCACAGAGCTGGATTCCTTGAGCCTTATGGTCTTGATAAAGCCCCTTACTCGGGAGTTCCACATGTAGTTGTTTATCCCGCTCCTTATTTTGTTCGTGGCCTCGAACCACCTCGGCCTCTCCATCTTGATCCTCTTTCCAAGCCCGTAGGCCTGCTTTATGGCGGCCAGGCAGGTCGCGTTGGCCCATATCTCCAGGCCCTCCTCCATGGGAGGGAACTCGTGGACAGAGTTCGGGGTGTAAACAAGGTCCTTCTCGGGGTGGATGTTCTTGATGATGTATTCCACTGCGGATTCTGCAATCTCCCAGTTCTCCAAGGCGAAGTGGGTGTCGTCTGATTCTGCTACGTACCTGGAGAGTGCATAGAGGTTCAGGGCTGTGCCGTCTATCTGAATGGGCTTGTAGGAGGCGTCCCTTCCCTGAGTGTCAACCCTCTGGGGGAAGGCCCCTGAAGGGAGCTGCGTATGGAGTATGAAGTCCAGGGATTTCTTGGCCTCCCTGAAGAGGCCTGCTGAGACAAATCCCAGGATGCACACAGCATTGTCCCTGGGATAGACATAGGGATATCGCTCGCCCTTGTGTGTGGCCAGGCAGCCGCCTGACCTGAGCTGGACCTTCTTGAGAATCCTTATGGAGTTCCTGTAGAGAGCCTCTGCCTTTCTGTGCTCCATCAGAACTCCTCCTCAATAAATTTGAGGACAGCAGAGTTCCATCCCTCGGGGCCAATCCCGTCTGCCCTTACAAAGGCCGGGGATCTGGAGGTGTATCTGCCGTCAGGCCCCTTTACAAGGTAGGGTATGTGGACTGCCCTGAGCATGGAAAAGTCATTAGGGGAGTCGCCAAGGCCGGCTGTCACCAGGGGTTTGTCTGCTTCCTGCTGATAGATATCTGTGAGAATCTTGACTGCAAGGCCCTTGTCGTTGTTTCCCAGGATGTGGTAGAACCGGGTTCCCCTGGAGCACTGGAGGCCAAGCTTCTTTATCATGTCCAGGGCCCTGGGCTCCTGCTTGGGGTTCTCAAGGATGAAGGGCTCGTCGTACTCCCTCTTCCTTGCAAGGTAGGCCTCTCTCTGAGAGAGGCCCGAGAGCTTCCTCAGTTCAAGGACTGACATGTCTCCAAAACCCTTTACCTTCAGTCCCTTCGTCTGCATGGCCTTTAAGGCCTCCCTTAATTCCCTGTAGGGCCTGCCGAGCTCCTTGACCAGGTATTTCCTGGTCTTTCTGGTGCCGGGGGGGTCATGCCTGAAGTATCCCCTGGGTATGTAGACTGCCCCGCCGTTCTCTGGTATGAAGGGGTGATGGTTGCGAAGCTGCTTCCTGTAGAACTCGATTTCGGCGCGGGTCTTGCTTGTGCAGAAAATCACAGGGATTCCGGCCTTCTCTGCCCTATTGAGGGCAGGCTCCGCAGCCTTCCAAGAGTAGGTCTCGCGCTCCAGGAGGGTCCCGTCAAGGTCTGTAAAGATGAGGCGCTCGGGGGATTTCTTACTGGGCATTATTGTATTATTGGTTATCGGGGTTAAAAAATAAGCCTTATAAGAATTTGCATATTTTTCCGCACACGCTTTTTGTGAAAGTGGAATCGTCAGCTGTGTTGGCGAGAAGTGCTGAAAGCACTGAAGCTTCTGTAAAAGGGGTGTCAGCCGAAAAACACCGGTCTCTTCGTTAAAAGCCTGTCCATGGGGAGTGGCTTCCAGGGGAAGCCCCGGGTCTGGGACCTGATTTCCCTGATTACGCCATCCAGGGAGAGCTTACTGATCTTGCCGTCCCTCCTGAAACGCAGGGGGAGCCTGCTGGAGGACTTCTCCTTATCGCCTATGACTATGGAGTAGGGGACCCACTCCACCTCGGCATCCCTGACCTTCTTGGAGACGGATTCCACCCTGTCGTCAATGTCGACTCTTATCTGGTTCTGGGAGAGCTTGTCAGCAATCTTCTGGCAGTGGGGGATAAGCCTGTCATTAACAGGGCAGAGCCTCACCTGGGTTGGTGAGAGCCAGAGCGGGAGCATGGGATTTTCCTTCCTCTGCTGCTTCATGTACTCCTTCTCGAGAAGGGCCTATAGTATCCGCTCCACTGCACCGGAGGGGGAGCAGTGCAGGATAATGGGGTATTTTCTCTTGTTGTCCTTGTCTGTGAACTTTATGTCGGAGCGCTCGGCATTCTCGACGTCTATCTGGTCAGTGCTCAGGGTGGCTGCCTTGTCAAGGGTATCGACAAAGTTCCATTCGTGCTTGAGCACAAAGTAGAAGAATCTCTTGTCCCAAATCTCGACAAGCACGGGCTTGCCCATAGCCTTAACCAGGCCGTGCACATAGTCCTTGTTCTTGTTGTAGAAGTCCTTGACAGCCCTGACTGCCAGCTCGATGTCGCC
>DAOVGQ010000020.1 GCA_030672315.1 Candidatus Aenigmatarchaeota archaeon
TGACCCTGAATATTATGTAAAGAACCAGGTTATACCCGCGGCCCTGAGGGTTCTGTCAGGCCTCGGGTACACAGAGGAGGACCTCACTGGAGAGGTAAGGGAGTCCCAGGCCAGCCTGGAGGGGTTCTTCAGGAAGAAGCAGGGTATGTGAGGAAAGCTTTATAAATACTTATTTACCATTTAGTAATTAAAAATTAGATAATAGTTTCGGTTAAAGCCGGGCAAACACAGAAGCAATTTAAATAGGGTATTTCAATTAAAAGGTAACGGTTTTGATATCATGTCGCGGAAGAGGCCCAGAAAACGGAGGGAAGCGGAATCCATGGACAAGGACTCCATAGACAATGACTCCCTAGATAAGGGAGTGGAGAAGAAGGTTGAGGAGAAGGAGCAGGAAAGGGAGGAGTATGACGCCTTTGGATTCATAAAGAACAAGAAGCAGGTTGCAGCTGTTGCAGGGGCCTTCTTTATTGTTGGATTCCTGGTATCATCGCTTATGGGGTTCATGAATCCCCCTATAACTGCCCAAGTTATTGGAACCGGGGTGACAACCTCCTTGGATGAGGTCGGCCAGGATGTTATTGATTACATAAATGAGAACCTCCTCAGGGAGGGGTTCACTGCAAGCCTTGTGGATGTCGCAGAGGATAACGGGATGTATGAGGTCTCTGTGGATATAAAGGAGGATGAGGCAGATACAGGACAGAACGTGAAATTCTATGTGTCTGGTAGCGGAGAACTCCTGTTCTTTAATGAACCCGTGGATATGACAGAGCCGCTTCCGAAGCCAGAGGAGCCTGAGCAGCAGGAGAACCCAGATACCGGGGTTCCCAAGAGCGACAGGCCCATTGTTAATGTGTTTGTTATGAGCTACTGTCCCTTCGGACTCCAGGCAGAAAAGGCTGTGATACCGGTCATAGAGCTGCTGGGTGACAAGGCGGATATCAATATAGATTATGTTCACTACATCATGCACGGCAAGAAGGAGATTGACCAGAACACAAGGCAGCACTGCATAGAGAAGGAGCAGCCCGACAAGTTCACCAGCTATATGAGGTGCTTTGTGCAGAGCGACGACCACGAGAAGTGTGTGGCAGAGGCAGGGGTTGACAAGGCAGGGCTTGATGCATGCATGGTGGCAACTGATGAAGAGTTCAATATAACAGGGATATTTGAGAGTTCAGAGGACAGGTACCCGCCCTATATGGTTGACGCTGCACTGGCTATACAGTACGGGGTGAGGGGCTCGCCCACCTTTGTCCTGAATGGGCAGACTGTCAGTGTTAACAGGTCGCCTGAGGCCATAAAGCAGGCCATATGCGATGCCTTCACAGAAGCCCCGGAGGAGTGCCAGCAAACGCTGAGCTCCAGCCCGGCATCTGCGGGAATTGGTGCCATGGAAGGCGGTTCCAACTCCCAGGAACAGTGCTGATAGGGGTTTCTCTGTTTTTGATTAAAGATTTTAGTGGCTTAATTGAGAATCCCTAAGGATTCTGACTGGTGTGTATCTTTTCATGAGCTCCTCCCAGGTGAGCTCCCTGCCCTTTGATTTGAGGTAAAGGACAAGGGCTGTCAGGACTACAAGAATGGCCACGCCTATGATTATGAGAATCCACCACAGGGTTTCCACACATTCCTCCTCGGAATAGAGGCCTGAGCAGCAGTAGCCTGAGTCTCTGGCAGAGCCCTCGCAGATGCAGGTCTGGTTTATCTGGCCCTCCCCACAGGAAGGAACCTGGCAACCCTCATCGCTCTCGCCGTCGCAGTCGTCGTCAAGGCCGTTGCCGCATATCTCATCCTCGGGGTAGACAGCACCGATACACATTCCCCAGACGCCGCCAGAGCATGTCGATGTGCCGAACTTACATTCACCCATCTCTGTGGCTGGGCCGCAATCCCTTGTCTGTCCGCTCGTGCAGCAGTCAGCACCATTGTCTATTATGCCGTCGCAGTTGTCATCGATGCCATTGCAGGCCTCTGCCTGAGGCATTCCGCCGTCATAGCACTGGCACCTGGTTGCCGCTACTGATCCACCCCCGTCCACGTCGTCTATCTTGCCGTTGCAGTCGTCGTCCTCCATGTTGCAGACCTCATCAATGGGCTGGGGGCAGCCGGACCATTTATTGCCAGAGCAGGTCTCGTTTCCTACTGCGCATATTCCCTGGTGGGCCTCTTTGCAGGGCCTGGTATCCCCCTCGTCGCACTGGCAGTCATCAGGGCAGCTGCTCACATTCTCTCCGGGGCCGCACCATCCGTCGCCGCAGTAGGTGTCCTCCCTCACAGCAAAGGTTAATAAATTATCCACTGTGAATTCCAGGAATTCCTCATCCTCGTTATTGGTGAAGTTGTCTATCATCTCCCAGGTATCGTTGCATACCTGGGTGGAGAAGTTCCAGTCATTGCAGAGATAGGGGTTCGCATTGGTCTCGTTGTCAAAACCCATGTCACCATAGTATATTGTGACTACGGCATCATCCATCTGGTAATCCGTCTTCACTGCGAATACCTGGTCGAAATCGCTGGTGGAAGTGTAGTCAAGGCTTAGGTTGCCATCAAAACCCGAGGTTAAGGGAACCCCCCTGAAAAGGAGCTCAAGCTGGTCATCAAAGACCTTGAAGAGCATATCATAGACATGCTCTACAATGCTGGCATCAAATTCGCCGTCAGATTCGTGGTCCCAGAAGACCCTCTGGTCAGTGCCTGCCACATATATCTCCAGGTCAGTGGATATCCCCTCATTATCGATATCGAGGACTGTTATGTTCACCCAGACCAGGTCGCCCACATGGAAGCTGTCGGTGACATTGACAACGTTGGAGGATGTGTCGTTGGCGAATATTGTTATGTTGTACATCCCAGTTACATTGGTGTTCCAGCTCACGACATCGTTGTTGGTAAGTTCGGCCTGGTGGTGCCCGCCGCTGGGATCGGTTATGTTGGCCCAGACCGAGTCGATGGCCTTGTCGTCAGAGGCGTTCACGCCTATCTTGACAGGCTGGCCGAAGGGAACAAGCAAGGGGAGTATCTCGTAGTGGTCTATTACAGGGAGGTTTGTATCAATTATTTTACTGGTTAGGTTAATAGTGATGTTGAGTTCTGATGAACGGTTCAGGTTGCCCGAGGTGTCATGTGCCCATACCCACACATAGATTTCTGTGTTGTTGGCCTGGCATGTTAGGTTGTGATAGCAGTAATCGTAGTTGAGTGTCATGGTTGTGTTTGACATTCCGTTGTCAAGAAGGCAGGTTGAAAGCTGCTCGCTGCCTGAGACATTGATGAATATACAGGACTCGTTCTGGGTGTAGGTGTTGTTGCTGGGAGTTGGGGGGACAAAGTCCAGATTGGGTGGGTCATTGTCAATTGATTGCTGCTCGTTGGTGTTCCTGCAGACCATGATAAGAGTGGTATTCCAGCTGTCTGAATCGTTTGCTACATGGGCCATTGAACATCTGGTCACGTTGCCTGAAAGGCCTGTCTCGTTGTAGTAGCAGTAGCTGTCTGTGGTCGCGTTGACTATCGTACCTGTCTGGTTTGTCCCGTTTATCTCTATCTTGCAGGCAGCTATATCATCATTGGAGGAAATGTTCCATACTATATAGGTCTTGTTCTCTGCTTCTGTCCCGTTTTCTGCTGAGGGGGGTATGAATGATATCTCTGGCATCTGTGCCCACGCGTCTGAGAAGCCGGATGCTGTAACGAATGCTGAGATTAATATAAACATCACAGTTGTCTTCTTCATATAATATATTATTAGCTGGTTTTGCGTTATATATTGTTATAAGTGGTTTTGCGGGTGGTTTTGTGGTAAGGAGATTGCAGAAAGGAGTCGGAGCGCTTGTGCTTTTTTCAGGGGGCCTGGACTCGATACTGGCTGTGAAGGTCCTGGAGGAGCAGGGAATCAGGGTGAAGGCTGTTCATTTCACATGCCCGTTCTATTCGAGTGAGTGGGCCAGGAGGAGTGTGAGGAAGCTGGGGATACGATTGCATGAGATTAAGGTGGATAAGACCTATTTTGAGATGGTTGCAAAGCCAAAGCATGGTTATGGTTCCCAGATGAATCCTTGCATAGACTGCAAGGTTTATATGCTGAAGAGGGCGGAGAGGCTCAGAAAGAGGCTCGGGCTGGATTTCCTGGCCACAGGGGAGGTTATGGGGGAGCGGCCGTTCAGCCAGAGCAGGTCGACCATGATGTTGATAGAGAGGAAGGCGGGGCTGGCAGGAAGGGTGGTCAGGCCGCTCTCGGCCAGGGTGCTGCCTGAAACCAGGGCGGAGTCCAGGGGACTGGTTAAGAGGGATGGTCTGCTGTCCATAAGGGGAAGGTCCAGGAGGCCCCAGATGGGGCTGGCCAGGAGATATGAGATAAGGGAGTATCCGGCGCCGTCAGGGGGGTGCCTTCTCACTGACCCGGAGTATGCCAGGAGGCTGAGGGGGTTCCTCAGGGAAAGGGAGAGTATAACCTGGGACGAGGCAGAGCTCCTCAAGCACGGGAGACACTTCAAGGTTGGAGGGGCCAGGATTGTTGTGGGAAGGAACGAGGAGGATAACAGGGCCCTGCTCGGGCTGGCAAGGAGGATGAAGCTGGTGAGGGTTGAGGTTTTGGGTTATCCCGGTCCCCTTACAGTGATTCTTTCCAGGGAGAGACCTGAGGGGAAGGTTCTGGAGGAGGCGGCCAGGCTCACTGTAAGGTATTCTGATTTTGCGGGCAAGGGATTGGTCAGGGTAGATATCAGGAAGGGCAGGTCAAGGAATGTTCTGGAAGTCCGGGCCATCTCAAAGAGGGAACTGGAAGATATGAGGGCCTGAGTAACTGTTGAGATTTATATAGTGGCTTGGGCTAATTATAATTGTATGGTAGTAATACAGCCCGAGGCCAGGAAGATTATAGCTGACATCAAGGCCCTGAATATACAGGGCGCCACAAGGATTGCTGGTTCTGGGGTCAGGTGCATAGAGATAACGGCCAGGAATAGCAAGGCCAAGTCAAGGGCGGTCTTCATTGCCGAGCTTCACAACTTGAATGAAAAGCTGGCCAAAGCAAGGCCGACCGAGCCTGCCCTCAGGAATGCGATTAAGTCTGTCCTTCTCAGGGTTCAGATATATGAGGATTTTGAGACCATAAAGCGCTACACTGTCCAGGTGTGCAGGAACTATATCAAGGAACTCAAAAGCATGATAAACAAGATAGCAGACATAGGCTCCAACCAGATAAAGGACGGTGAGAAGATTCTCACGCACTGCCATTCGGAGCACGTCATAGCAATACTAAGGGTGGCCAAGAAGCAGGGCAAACACTTCGAGGTCTATGTGACCGAGACCAGGCCCAAGTACCAGGGAATCATAACAGCCAAGAAGCTCCTCCATTCAGGGATAAAGGTCACCTACTGCATAGATGCTGCGGTCGGGTATATCATGAGGGACATAACCAAGGTTATGGTTGGATGCGATGCCATACTGGCTGATGGCTCGATTGTAAACAAGGTGGGGACATTTCCCATAGCCATAACAGCCAACAAGTTCGGGATACCCGTGGTGGTGGCAGGGGGAACCTATAAGTTCGATGCCCAGACCATCCTGGGGCAGCCCGAGCCAATGGAGCGCAGGGACCCCTCAGAGGTTATAAGCCCCAGGGTTATTCCAAGGGCCACTGTAATAAACCCTGCCTTTGATGTCACGCCGGCGGAATATGTGCACAGCCTGGTCACAGAGAAGGGGATAACAAAACCCGAATGGGTAAGAGAATTAGCTGAAATCTAGTTCATTTCTGGTAAAGTTTGATTGTTGCTCCCCTGCTTGCTTGTGCCCGAAGGGTGCAGAAACTGGAAGCTTCTGGAAGGCGTAACGGAGCGTTAGCGGAGTAGCCTCCTTTCTGGCTTAAGCCTCTTTCTTGAAAAGAGGCTTACATGAAGCCCTCGGCATCCTTGATTTTCTGCTTGACCCTTTTCTGGTATTCTGCTGCGGCTTGCTCGAGAGGGATACCCTTGTCCGAGGGCTTGGATTTTCGGTTGCGTATCTGGACAAAGAGGGGGGAGTTGACTGCCTCGCCCACTATAAGGCCTGTTCCCACAGGGAGGCTGGATATCTGCTTGAGGACAGGGCTTGTTATGCCCTCAGAGGACTTGCCTATGTGGTCGAGGTCATAGGGATTTGTCACCCTGAGTATGATGTGTGTGTTGCACTGGCTCAGGGCCGTGGTGGCGAGCTGGATGGGCCTCTGGGAAATCAGGCAGAGGGAGGCATGGAACTTTCTTCCTTCCCTGGCCATGGTGGTGAGGATACCCCGGGAAATCGCGGCCTCCCTGCCTGCCTGCTCGGGGATGAACTGGTGGGCCTCCTCCACCACAAGGATGTAGGGAGGGATTATGCCGTTCCTTCTTGTGTTGAAGAGCTTCCTGGCGAGGTAGGCTGCGACTGTCTGCTTCTTTCTCAGGTTCGTGGTCTCGGAGAGGTCAATCACAGAGAGCCCGCCCTGCCTGACAAGCTCGTCCATGGGGGGATAGTCTGAGACCCCGAAGAGTCCGGTCATTCGAAGCTCCTCGAGGACAGAGAGTAGGACGTCTCTGGTGGCTGCCTTTATTTCATCGCTTTCCTCTACCATGTCTATTAGGTCAGAGACCCCGTAGGCCTTGTTCTTGATGCCCCTCATGAGCTTCATGAGCTCCCTTAACTGGACATGGGAGAGATTGGGCATGAACTCGCCGAGCTGGTAGGGGGAGAGGTTTGAGAGGCCTATCTGTATCTCATTTACAGGAAAGACCCTTGTCTGGGAGGAGTAGGCAGGATCCCTGACAAAGGAGGCGTATTCACCGTGGGTGTCCAGAATTATTGTCGCGAGCTGGCCCTGTTCGGGCTTCCTGGAGAGGAGCTCCTCTATCAGGACACTGGCCAGGAAGGACTTGCCTGCGCCTGATATGGCAAGGATGGCAAGGTGCTTCTGGAGGAGCCTGGTGAGGTTGATCCTGGCCTCAATGTCGTGGTGGGGTATGTTCCCCAGGTGGAGGCCTGAATCGTCAAGGCCGAAGAAGCTGGTCAGGATGTCGCGTTCAGGCTCCACAACCCTGGTCCCTGGCGAGGGAGGGAAGAGGGATTCCCCGAAGCCGGGGCCCTTGTAGACGCCAACCGCGTTGACATCGGCAACCAGGTATTCCCAGTCAGAGACAGGGAATATGTCGTCCATGGGTTTCCCTGAGGACTGGTATTCCTTGACAGATTCGGGCCGCATGAAGTAGCGGTTGGTCTTGTAGACATCGGCCACGCGGCCGATAAGGCTTCCCTCCTCGGTCTTGAGCTGGACGAACTGGCCACGCCTGACAATGATGTCCTTGTTTATCACAAAGGAGAACCTCCTGGTTGAGGGGCCCTCGATGCTGGAGACGACTGTTCCCAGCCCCTGTTGGCTTTGCATGGAAGATTATTGGTGGAAAATTATAAGAAGTGAACGGGTGATGGGTTTTTTAAAGGGGAATGCAAACCATAAGCATGAGTCAGGAGCTGGAGTTCGTTACAGGGGAGCGGGCCCTGAAGATTGGAAGGGTTCTGGTGGTCTCGGATTTGCACATAGGGATTGAATACAAGTACAGGAAGGTGGGTATAGCCCTGCCCAGCCAGTCCGAGGGACTCATGCAAAGGCTGGAGTCTCTTGTCAGGAAGGTCAGGGTCAAGCGGCTGATTATCCTGGGGGATGTCAAGCACAAGGTTCCGGGAACGAGCTTCCAGGAGGAGAGGGAGAGTCCGGCCTTCTTCAGGAGGCTGCTGGAGCTGGTGGATGTGGAGGTTACGCCTGGGAACCATGATGCAGGGATAGAGGGGCTGCTTCCGAGGGAGGTGATCCTGTATCCCAGCACGGGGTTCATGCTTGGGAAGGTCTGGCTCTGCCACGGGCACGCCTGGCCGGACAGGGCCTTCCTTGATG
>DAOVGQ010000087.1 GCA_030672315.1 Candidatus Aenigmatarchaeota archaeon
TTTTGAAAGAAGCTTGTACCGTTGATCTACCGGCCCTTAACCAATACTCGGATATCAAGAAATAAAAATGGGCCGGGAGAGACTTCCGCATGACCGGAAGTGTCCCGGAGTTTCGGAGGGACACTCCTTTTGGTCCACACCTTTTCTTGAAAAAGGTGTGTTTCGAACTCTCGATCTCCCGATTATCAGTCGGGTGCCCTTTTCAGGTCTGTCCCTCCCTTCGGGAGGGCAACTAACCAACTAGGCCACCGGCCCCTTCGCCAATTAAAATAATTGGTTATGCTCCCGGCGGGATTTGAACCCACGTCTTTGGCTCGAGAGGCCAATATCCTTGACCGGGCTAGACGACGGGAGCATTCGGTTATGTTAGTTTTTAGGTTTATTTAAATATATGTGACTTGGGATTTTGTTAGTTTAATCAATAAAACCAGAATAGAATTGATGTCAATCAGTTGATACAGTTCAGTTGTTTCATAATTTTATTGCAATTGGCGCTTTCACAAGCTTAATTAATTTTTTAACATTCCCTCTATATATGACTTGACGGTGTTTGTATCCTTTAGGTTCAGGCAAATTAAATGCCACGGCACTTCCCAAATCTTCAATAAAATATGCTAAAGTGGTTCCGTCATTATGTATAATTTCTGTGGGATATCCTGTCTCTATTTTTCCTTCTTCTATAAGTAGCTCATTTAATTCTTTAATATCCTCCCCGTATATGTCTTCACTGTATTTGTTTCCTTTAAAATCAGTGAAATAAAATTTAAAGGAATCATCTAAATATGCTAAAGCGGTTCTGCCATTCTTATATATAATTTCAACGCGTTTACCTGGCTCTGTTCTTATAACTTCTTCCATATCGCTTTATCCGCAGAAAGTTTTATATTCCTTGTATGCGCGTAACAGATATATAAGCGCTGGAGCAAATAATTAACGTAAGCAGGAGATTTGTTATGACTGTGATAAAGGTATTCGAGACACCCAAGCTCAAGAACCCCATTCTTATCGAGGGCCTGCCTGGTGTGGGCAACATCGGAAGGGTGGCTGTGGGATATCTTATAGAGGAGCTGGGGGCCAAGAGGTTCGCCAAGCTATACTCAGAGCACTTCTTCCCCTTTGTCATGCTTCACGAGAACTACCAGGTTCACCTGCTGAAGAACGAGTTCTACTACTGGAAGGCCAAGAAGGCTGGCCAGAGGGACCTGATTCTCCTGGTGGGGGACTGCCAGAGCCTCTCCACCCACGGGCACTATGAGATAATCGAGAAGGTCCTGGACTTTGTGGAAAAGTTCGGTGTCAAGGAGATGTTCACAGTGGGCGGGCTGGCCACTGGAGAGATAGAGGACAAGCCTAGGGTATACGGTGCTGTCTCGGACAAGGAACTGGTTAAGAAGTTCAAGAAATACGGCATAGACTTCTCAGCAGGCGAGAAGGTCGGCTACATAGTGGGAGCATCAGGACTCTTCCTCGGCCTTGGTAAAGAACGCGGCATGAAGGGAGTATGCATGCTGGGAGAGACATCGGGGTTTCCCATAGTAACAGACCCCAAGGCAGCAGAGGTTATCCTGGACAGCCTCACCAAGATTCTTAAAATCAAGATAGACATGAGCAAGCTCGAACAACGGGTAAGCGAGATGGAAAAGTTCATGAAGAAGGTCGAAAGCCTCCAGAAGAAGGCCCTGATGCAGATATCCAAGGAGGAAAAGGCCCCTGTGGAGGGCAAGGAGCAGCTCAGGTACATCGGATAGGTATTTAAATAGCAGTCACTATTAAGGTTTTGAGTGTTTAAATGACAAACAGGAAGTACAAGACCAGGTACGAGAAGACCAGGATAGTCTCGGCCAGGGCACTGCAGATTTCCCAGGGCTCCCCTGTCCTGGTAAGCGTGCCCAGGGGGGTCACTGAGCCCCTTGAGATAGCAGAACTTGAATGGAAGGCTGGTCTCATACCCATAAACATAAAGGAACAGGAAAGGAAAAGTAATTTTAAGCACCCTGCCAATAATTCTACATGATTCGCAATCTCAGGATGTATCCTGTTTTTACCTCCAAGGGAACACCGTCTGTCAAGGTAAAGGTCTTCACGGATTCTGGCTCATACTCTGCCTCTGTCCCGTCAGGGACATCCAGGGGGAGGCATGAGGCAACAGAGTTCCCTGTCTCCAGGGTTTTGAAGTTCTTCTCCAAGGTAAGGCCCCACTTCATGGGCCGCGACGAGAACAACTGGGTCTCCATAGACAAGACCCTGGAGGAGCTGGATGGTACCAAGAACTTCCGCAACCTGGGGGAGAACCTCGCCCTAGCTGTCTCACTGGCAGTGGCAAGGGCTGCAAGGAAGGGAGAGCTATGGAAGCTGGAGAGCCCGGGACTTTCCGCGGCCTTTCCAATACCAGTGGGCAATGTTATCGGTGGTGGGGTGCATGGCGGGGGAGCAGACTGGCAGGAGTTCCTGCTCATACCCCACAGGGCCAGGAGCCCGTATGAGGCAGTCGAAAGCCTCACAGCGGCCTGGTTAAACCTGGCCGAGGGCCTGCGGGAGAAGAGGCTTCTCGCCGGCAGGAACATCGAGAATGCCTGGATGGCCAGGCTTGACAATGAGAAGAGTCTGGAGTTGCTCTCAAGTTATGCCAAAGACTGGGACATGAAGATTGGTGTTGACTTCGCTGCATCAGAGCTCTGGAACGGCAGGGTCTACAAGTACAGGAAGGCCGGGAAAGAGATGAAACCCGGGAAGCACCTGGAATATATAGAGGAGCTCGCCAAGGTCTACAAGCTCTACTACATTGAGGATCCCCTGCACGAGGACGACTTCAGGCAGCACACAGTCCTCACACACTCCCTTGGAAGGAAATGCCTGGTGGTGGGAGACGACCTCTACTGCACTGACAGGGGGAGGCTGGCCAAGGGAATCAAGAACAAGTCAACCAATGCAATACTTGTCAAGCCAAACCAGACAGGAACCCTGAGCAGGGTCAGGGAGGTCGTGAACATGGCCAAGAAGGCAGGTCTTGAAGTCATCCCCTCGCACCGCTCAGGTGAGACCGATGATGACTGGCTGGCTGACCTTGCAATAGCCTGGGAGGCCCCTCTCATAAAGGCCGGGGTGTCTGGCCTGGACGTCCCCAAGCTGAACAGGCTCCTGGAGCTCTGGGAGGAGATACCCAAGACCAGGATGGCCAGGCTGCCGTGATTTCTGGACCGAAAAATAGAATATTTAAATACCTATCCCTTTAATCTATTAACTGTTAAAATCGGCTGACGGTGAAGACATGACAGAAGATATGCTGGTTAAGAAGACCGAGTATCTGACTGCAGGGATGCACATAGGCATGAAGTCCTGTACGCCCTACATGAGGCAGTTCGTCTACAAGATCAGGGATGACGGCCTGGCTGTGTTCAATCTGCAGAAGGTGGACCAGAGGATAAGGACAGCCGTTGAATTCCTCTCCAGGTTCAAGAAGATTCTGGTGGTTTCGAGAAAGGAAAACGCGGCAAAGGCCATAGAGATGTTTGCAGATGCTGTGGATGCCAAGGCCATATCAGGAAGGTTCTCTCCAGGGACACTGACCAATCCATCATACAGGGGATTCTATGAGCCGGGTGTTGTCTTTGTGGTGGACCCCCTTGTGGATGACCAGGTCATAAGGGAGGCGAGGAAGAGAAGGGTCCCCATGGTGGCACTCTGTGATACCTTCAATATATCCAAGGACATAGACCTCTGCATACCTGCCAACAACAACGGCAGGAAGAGCCTTGCCCTGATATTCTGGCTCCTGGCGAGGGAAATACTCAAGAAGCGTGGGGAAATCAAGAAGGATTCTGATTTCAGTTACACCCTGAAGGACTTTGGGGGCGAGTGAGATGGACATGGGTTCCCAGAAGAGGATTGCCGCAAGAATCATGAAGTGCGGCGTTTCCAGGGTCAGGATAAAGCCGAGTGAAGAGGTGGAGGAGGCCCTGACAAGGGAGGACATCAGGGGCCTTATACAGAAGGGTATGATATGGAGCGTCCAGAAGAAGGGGACAAGCAAATTTGCGTCAAAGAAAAAACTCGAGCAGAAAAGGAAGGGAAGAATGCGCGGGCCTGGAAGGAGAAAAGGGACAAAAGGTGCCAGGAAGAATGACAAGACCAAGTGGATAGAGAAGGTAAGGCCCCTGAGAAGGCTTCTGGCTGAGCTAAGGGGGAGCGGTCAGATAGGCAGGCAGGACTACGGGGTTCTCTATAAAAGGGTTAAGGGCGGATTCTTCAGGAACAGGAAGCATCTTTTATACTATCTCAAAGAGCACGACATGCTCAAGAAGGTTGGGAAGGAGGCTCCCAGTAAGGCCCGGGCGGGCAAAGGGGCTACAGGAAAGGCTGTGAAGGTTGTGAAAAAGATTCTGGCAAGGAAGGCAGCAGCTAAAAAACCAAAGAAGGTCAAGACAGAACCCAGGAAAGGTAAGTGATTCTCATGGTAAGGGGTAAGGTAAGGGTGATTGGCCACAGGAGGAGAAGGCAGGGCCGGACAGACTACAGGCACAGGCTTGGGCTGCTGAAGTCAGGGAAGCCCAGGTTTGTTGTCAGGAAGAGTCTGAACAGCATGAGCTGCCAGGTTGTCCAGCACTCCCCGAGCGGGGACAAATCCCTTGTGACAGTAACCTCGAGGCAGCTTGACAGGTTCGGATGGGGGGGGGGCCAGGGGAAACCTTCCCGGCGCATACCTTACAGGGCTGCTCTGCGGTGTAATGGTCAGGAAGGGTGGGGTCAAGTCAGCTGTCCTTGACACAGGCCTCCAGGCATCGACCAAGGGTTCCAGGATATACGGGGCCCTGAAGGGGGCCCTAGATGCGGGGCTTGAGATACCGCATTCTCCTGATGTCCTGCCCTCTGAGGAGAGGGTAAGAGGGATTCACATAGAAAAATATGCAGAATCCAAGGGAAAGAAGCCGGGTGTGTCCAAGCTCTTTGACGAGGTAAGGGTCAATATCCTGAAGGGAAAGCCTGCAGGTAAGGCCGTGAAAAAGGCGGAAAAGAAGGCAGTGGGCAAGAAGGCCCCTGCAAGGCCTGTCCAGAAAAAACCAGCGGGTAAGAAATAAACTGGTTCTATTCCTGCTCTCGCTTGTGAGCATTGCTGTTTCCGTTAAATTATACTATTTAAATAGATAGCGACCAATTCTCTAGCATGAGGAGCAAGGAGTTTCCTGCAGCCCCGCTGGAGAGGATTGCCAAGGGTGCTTCCAAGAAGAGGATATCCAGAGAGGCCATGAGGATAATCAAGGGCTACATTCTTAACGATGCCCAGGAGCGG
>DAOVGQ010000021.1 GCA_030672315.1 Candidatus Aenigmatarchaeota archaeon
GGGAAGTAGGACTCATTCTGCTCCCCGGCCAGTATGTTGTTCTGGGGGAGCCTTATGAGAATGAACGTGTTTTCGATGGGGAGGGGTATGCCGTAGTTCACAGTGAACCTGTAGTTGTTGCCTGTCTTTTGTATGACATTCTTTGTGGTAAATGTCAGAGTCAGTTTGTTCTTGTCAGGGGACATGCCTATGAAGTCGCACGATATGGTGCTCCCCCCGTTCTTGTCACTGATACTGCAGTCAGCGAAATCGAAATCGCTTTCGTATTCGAGGTTCTCGGCCCTGAAGTCAAGGCTGTAATCCAGGTGGTTTATGGGGGTGTCGAATTTAAGGACTACCATGCTGGTGACAGAGTGGTCATCGTTTATTGTGACCTCGACTCCGTAGTATTCCAGCCCGAGGGCCGAGGCATCACCTGACAAAAGCAGCATGCTTAGCAACACTGAAACAGTCAGAATGGATTGTTTCACCTGAACCATGATTGTTTCACCTGGGAATGTTTCATGTCTTGATTCTAATATAATTGTTTCAGAAAAAGATTTAAATACAACTACCTGCTTCGGTTAGTGCCATGGGAGTCCGGGTGACCATATCATTTGAGCCTGGTGCTTATCTCTGCCAGCTTCTTCTTTATGTGGTCAAGATCCTTCTTTATCAGCTCCACCTCCCTCTCTGACTTGCGGTTTATGGCGTAATCCCTTTCTGCCTTGGACCTGTCCCTGTCGGCCGACCTGTTCTGGGACATGAGAATGACTGGTGCCTGGATGGCTGCCAGAGACGAGAGCGTGAGGTTAAGGAGTATGAAGGGATAGGGGTCCCACCTGTAGATAATTAAGTAGAAGTTGATGGCCATCCATATGAAGAGGTACGCAAAGAAGCTTCCTATGAACCACCAGCTGCCAGCCCACTTTGTCACCCTGTCAGCAGCCTTCTGGCCCAGGGTGTACTTCCTAGGTGTGGTCTGGCCGTATATCCTGACCTCTGGGATGGGGGTCTGCCTGACTATGACCCTGGGGGCGTCTTGGCCCAGTGTTCTGGGGGTCTCCTCACGGATTGCTTTCATGGGTTCTGTCAGGACCTGCCTGGGTATGTGGTTCTTGGGGGCCTCCTGCACAGGTTTCTTCTCGTTCTCCTTGGGCATGTTTTATTATTGGCTTGGGGTATTTAATAAATCAAATATAAAACATCCCAAACAATTAAAGAATAGTGGTTAACATGGCCATCCAGCCTCCCCGGGGGACAAGGGACTTCATGCCCGAGGTTATGATCAGGCGGGAGTATCTCATTGAGATGATTCGTGCAGTATTCAGGGATTATGGATTCCAGCCCCTGGAAACCCCTGCATTTGAGAGCTGGGAGCTGCTCTCCAGGAAGGGTGGAGGAGGGGATGCAGTAAAGGAGGAGATTTATTACTTTAAGGACAAGTCAGACAGGGAGATGGGCCTCAGGTTCGATTTGACTGTCCCTCTGGCCAGGGTGGTGGCTGCGAACCCACAGCTTCCCAAGCCGTTCAAGTGTTATCAGATAGGGAGGGTCTGGAGGTATGACAGGCCGCAGGTTGGAAGAACAAGAGAATTTTGGCAAATGGATGTCGATATAGTAGGCTCAGATAAAATGGATAGCGAGGCAGAGTGCCTGGCCCTTGCGGTGAATGCGCTGTTTCAGCTCGGGTTCAGGAAATTCCGGGTGAGGCTCAACAGCAGGAAGATACTCAACGGGATAATGGAGATTGCCGGGGTCAAGAAGGGCAGGGAGGCAGAGGTTTTAAGGGTTCTGGACAAGCTGGAAAAAATCGGGCCTGGAGAGGTCAGGAAGGAGCTGGGGAAGCTGGTCTCTCCCAGGAAGGCAGGTATGATAATGAAGGCCATAGAGAGGAGGGGCTCCCCTCCAAGCATGCTCAAGAGCAGGCCTGATATAGAGGCCTCGACTGTTGCGGACCAGGGCCTGGATGAGCTCAGGGAGCTTGTGGAAAAGTGCAAGGTCTATGGAATCGGGAAGTTCCTGGAGATAGACTTCAGTCTTGTGAGGGGTCTGGACTACTACACAGGCCCCATATTCGAGGTGTCTATAGAGACAGGGAAGAACGTGGGCAGCGTTGCAGGGGGAGGCCGCTATGACAACCTGATAGAG
>DAOVGQ010000024.1 GCA_030672315.1 Candidatus Aenigmatarchaeota archaeon
CCGTGGTTTGACCCCGGGGAATCTTTTTAAGTATGGCTTTCAAGAACTGAAGGTAAGAATCCCGGAGCCTGGTAGCATGACACTTTGTATAATAGGCCAGGAGAAGAGCGAGAGCAACCTGAAGCTCCTGGCAGAGGCGAAAAAATCCTTTGATTCCGTGTTTTTTGTCCCCATTGACAGCATAGGAATCGGGCTGAATGAGCGGTTCTCGATACAGTATCGCGCCACAGACATACTCAGGTTCAGGGCCCTGCTGCCCAGGATACCCAGGGATTATTCTTCCTATGCCTACCAGCTCCTTTCCCTTTTCCCTGGAGAGACCTACATGCCCATAAAGCCCATATCCTACCTCCTGGCAGCCGAGAGGTTCTTCCTCCTTACTGTTTTGAGGAAGAGGGGAATCCCCACGATTAACCTCAACATGGCAAGGTCAGCCAGCGCGGCCATCAGGCTCGTGGAGTCAGGAAGCTACCCCATGATAATCAGAACCACTGAGAAGAAGACAGGGGTGGTGGTCAAGAACCACCTGGAGGCCAGGAGCATCATAGACGCGCTTGCGCACCTCAAGCAGCCGATTCTTATAGAGGAGGTCTACAAGGACATCATATCAGCATACGTGGCAGAGCCCGAGGTTGTCACAGCTGTCAAGAAAAAGACCAAGGCAACGGATGTCCTGTTCGCTCCGGGGGAGCTCAGGAACCACAAGCTTGGCCTTGATGAGGAGCAGCTCGCCCTTGACGCAGCCAGGTCCATGGATACCCACATAGCCAGGGTGGACATCTCCATAAATGGAGAGCCTGTTGTGGTCAATGTGGAGCTGAACCCTCCCCTTATTGAGCCCAGCAGGGCCAGCGGCGTCAACATACCCCACAAGATAATAAACTCGGTAAGGGAGAACTACAGGTCCTATACCGAGAGGCCGATTCTGCTGAAGTTCTTTGAGGATGCCAAGTCCGTGGTCAGGGACGTCCTGAAGGGCAAGCAGCTGCTTTAAGGGGCCTGAACCCGGAGGCCCACGCCTGATGTAAGCTATTAATATTAAAAAGGCAAATATTTCTAATCCAAGGTCCTATCGCCCGACCCTCCCCAAAGTGCCTGCTGTCCCGAAGGGGACAGACTGGGCTATAATCAAGTCGGGAAGGAAAGGGATTGCCCGACCCTCCCGAACCAGCAGACAGTTTAGTCGGGAAGGAAAGGCTTGTGGCAGGTGTGTTGCATGGCAATGAACATCCAGGAGTTTCTGCAGTCCCTCTGGACCTGGCTGGTGGAGTTCCTCAGCGGGTTCCCTGAGAACTACATACTCCCAAACCTGCAGATTATAATACAGGTGGCCATTCTCCTCCTTGTGGCATACATACTCGGAAAGATAGGCAAGGCCATAACAGTAAAGCTCCTGAGCATAGCAGGTCTCAAGAAGGTGACCATAAGGAGCTGGACCGATGACATCCTCAAGGCCGTGGGCTACCGGGGGAACATAGTGAGCCTTATAGGTGACATGGTCAAGTGGTTCATCTACATCATGATACTGGGCCTCATAATAGAGACCCTGGGATTCCCCGGGCTCCTCAATATATTCACACAGATAGCGGTTTTCGTTCCAAGGTTCATTGTTGCCATACTTATCATAGTCGTGGGCTTCCTCATAGCTGACTTCATGGGCAAGGTCTTTGAGGAGGCAGGGAGGAGATTCTTTGCTGAGGAGACCATAAGCATCATATCAGGCTCAGTGGTAAAATACACGGTTGCCCTGGCCTCCATAGTCATGGCCCTCGGCCTTATTGGTCTCGATGCCATGGCACTCAATATAATCCTTGCGATTCTACTGACAGCATCTGTGGCCATACTGATTCTGGCAATAAAGGACATCCTGGCGGATTTCACTGCAGGCGTATATCTCAAGAAGTCCCTGAGGCACGGGGAGTTCGTGAGGGTTGCCGGCCACAAGGGTCTGGTGGAGAATGTGGATGCGATCTCTGTCACGCTCAAGGACGGGGAGAAGAGGATTGTCCTTCCCAACTCCCTTTTTGTAAAGACCCCCTTTGAAAAGCACGGCAAGCAAAAGAGGTAAATAGACCCGTCCACATAATATTATTCATGCAGATTTTCTTCAGGCGGGGCTATGTTGTATACAGGGAGAAGGGAGAGCGGGACTTCACCTATGTGGCTCCCCACTCCGGGCCTGCCCTCGAGATTCCGACCTCCAGGGATGACAACTCCGAGACCGTGGCCAGCCTCTGCTGGATGAAAACAGGCGGAACGCTCATACTCTCAACCATCCCCCGGAAGAGGGCCTTTGGGATAGACTTCAACAGGGGGATTCCCAAAAAAGGAGAGGCCCTTGAGCTCTTCGAGGATTTTGTAAAGGACAAGCGGCCTGCAAGGCTCCACCAATTCAGGAACAGATACGCATGGGCCGCTTCCAGCGAGGAGGACCACAGGAAGAGACTCAAGATATACCAGTCCTTCTGGAACGAGGCCAAGACAGGCCAGACCATTGCTCTTATCCACTCGGCCTTCAACAGGCTCAAGCTCGTTCCCAGCATCATGGACATCTCGACATTTGACAGCAGGGGGGTTGACAAGAGGCTCCTGAAGGATATAGTGGAGGACATAAATGATGAGTACAGAAGGTTCTTCAAAGAGATAGACAAGGCCTACAAGGCTGTTGTCCTGCTTGACGAGGAGCGTGCAATAAACAACATAATGAGGGTATCAGAGACCTTCGGCCTTGACGACATGAACCCGGACTTCCTGGAGAACATCAGGGCAGACCTGGACGCCATCCGGGCCTATACCAGCACGGATTTTATGAGGGAGCTCGAGAGGGATTTCACCCCCAGGAACTTCCTCAGGGCCTCCAAAAAGGCCCTCATGAACATGGATCCCCCCAAGGTGACCATAGAGCATTTTTTCAAGGGGCTTAAGTCAGTGGCCCCCAGGAAGCAGCTCTTGGGAAAAAACAGGAGAAGGATTGTCATGAACATCGAGTGCAGCAGGTTCATAAACTTCTGGTATCCCAATGAGGCAGCTGAAATCATAACAAGGATTCTCGAGGGGGTAAGGGATTTATCATAACCCACGGCCTTTCTTTAACCCTGTTGGGAGGTATCTTGCGGGTTTTAGAATTCCCTTATCGAGAAGAGTTGTTATCAGGGGCAATTCCTCCATGGATATGCATCCGGTATAGAGGGTTCTC
>DAOVGQ010000016.1 GCA_030672315.1 Candidatus Aenigmatarchaeota archaeon
TTGGTGAGTTCGGCCACGGAGACGCTGGAACCCTTCTGGGAAAGGGCCATGTAGGGGAGAATCTGGTCAGCCATCCACCTGTCCAGGCAGGCACCGGTTCCAATCTGCTTCAGAAGCAGGTCAGCGCATTCCTTTCCAACCGTCTCAGCGGGTTTGCCCCTCTCGCCAAGGACAGTGGCCCCTAGAATGGTGTTATCGAAATGTGCATGTATGTGAAGGGATGAGCCTGGTGACTGGGTCTGGACATATTCCCTGAGTTCGC
The DNA here is from genome assembly GCA_030672315.1 of Candidatus Aenigmatarchaeota archaeon. Next base: position 263 of record DAOVGQ010000016.1, read on the forward strand.
TCTCTGACTTCCTGCCTAGGATTCCTATTGCTTCATCCGCCTGCCTCTCAGCCACCCTGGCCTGCCTGAGGTTCTCAGAGGCAACACTCAAGACATCATACCTTATGAACCTGGTCCTTTCTGTGAGGTTGGTTGATCTTAGACTTCCCGTATGCACCCTGAGCAATACCCTTCCCCCTCCTTTGGGATAAAAACCGTACCTCAATATTGTTGTCTCAGTCTCAATACCCATCTTTCTTAGGATACTGCAAAAAACTTCTTTGAAATATGTAATGCTGGGGCTCCAGGACACGTCTGTTCCTCCTGTAACCTCGAATTCCAGGGGCCTGTCTGTGTGGACAGCAGGAATCATCAGGCTCTGGAAGACCAGTCCTATTGAGCCCGCTGTCCCTATATCTATCCTGAGGTGGTCGCAGGCGAGCTCTCCTGGAGTGAACTCTATCTGGGTGGAGCCCTCGGTGAGGCCAGAGACCCTGGCGTTACAGAGCCTGGCCACAGCCTCTATTCCCTTGAGGTGCTGGGGCTTCAGGCCGGGCTTGGGCCGTTTGGACCGGATGTTGGTAATCCTGACGGGCTTTCCTGTAACTGCAGAGAGGCCCGTGGCTATCCTGACAATCTGGCCGCCTCCTTCGAGATAATCCCCTGGAATCTCTATCATGTTAGTTTCCTTAACCTGACTATCTTTATCCATCTGTTATCGCTAACAAAGACTTCCTCGACCTCCCCTGCCAGGTGTTTCTCCAGGTAGATGGATACAGTGGACTTGTCCAGGTTGGCCTGCCTTGCTATCTCCCTTACCCAGAGGCCATCTGGGTTTTCCTTCAGGACCTTCTTTATTTTGTTTAGTTTTGATTTGTCTGGGCCTGCTTCTCTGCCCATGTTATAATATTAGACATTGTCTAATATAAACATTTCTATGGCCGGCTAATATGTAATACTAGACATTGTCTAATTTTCAAGATTTTGGAGCTACAACATACATTTATTAGACATTGTCTAATTATCCCAGACTGACGGGGCGTTGCCCCGATAGCCCTGGGCTAGACCTTTACCGTGTCCCCGTTCTTGGGGGCCTCGGCATCAATCCCCATGGCCTGAAGTTCCCTAGCAAAGACCTGGGTCCTGTCCCCGTGGACCAGGAAGACCTTCCTGGGCTTTATCCTCTTGAAGAACTCAATAAGATGGGTCCTGTCTGTGTGGGCCGAGAAGTCCATGAACTCTATCCTCATCTTGGGCTTCACGTCAAGACCCTCATTCACATACCTTCCAGTATCAAGAAGCCTTCTTCCAACCGTCCCTTCCACCATGAAGCCTGTCAGGGCCAGGGTGCAGTTCTCCCTGTCATGGAGATTCTTTATATAGTAGCTAACCGGCCCGCCATTGAGCATGCCTGCTGTGCAGATTATTATTCCCGGCTTCTCCAGAACCCTCTTTCTGTCCTTGAAGTTCAGAACCTTGTGTGCCCTGCTGAATGCCTTCCGGAGGAGCCTGCTGTCCCGCACAGAGCTGGGATGCTGAAGCATGGCGTTTGTGACCCCAATCCCCATCCCATCCACATGGATGGGAAACCCGAGGTCGTGCAGGACTATCAGAAGCTCCTGGGTTCTTCCCACAGCAAAGCTTGGGGCTATAATGTAGCCATTGTTATAGATGGTTTGCTGGCAGAGCTCCCTGAGCCTGTCCTCGAGCTTATCCCTGTCAGGGTGGTCCTTGTAGGAGTATGTGGACTCGCATATAAGGGCATCGAGCCCCATCACGTCTATCCTGGCTCCTCTAACAAGCTTTGTCTCAATGAACTTGATATCCCCTGTATAGAGGATTTTCTTGCCCTGGGACTCGAGGAGTATACTTGCTGCTCCAGGGATGTGGCCTGCATCAAGCAGGGTCACGGTTGATGACTTGAACCTCACTGGTTCGCCATAGCCAGGCGTCTTGCCCAGGCGCATGGTCTTCTGTATGTCTGCCGGCAGGAAATGGGGCTGCTTTCCCCTCTTCTTCTGGACCTTGATTGAATCCTTCAGGAGAATCTCCATGATGGAGGCAGCTGCCTTGGTGGTATAGACACTTCCCTCATAGCCTATCCTGTAGAGCTGGGGTGTCATGCCTGAGTGGTCTATGTGTGCATGGGAGATAAAGACCCCGCTCAGGGGAAGCTTAGGCTTTATCGGCACATTGCCCTCCTGAACCTCTAGCCCATAGTCAAAGACAAAGCTGTCGCTGCCAGCAGTGAACTGCACTGCAGATTTGCCTACCTCTCTTGCACCGCCCAAGAATTTGATTTCAACCATTCCAAAACTCCTGCAAAGCAAGTATAATATAGTTGTGGGTTCAATAATAAATATGACCGGATACGTGGACCTGGGATACAGGCCAAGGGACAACCTGATATGCGAGTTCTATGTGGAGCCCGCCCCCGGACACACCATGAAGCAGGCAGCAGAGGCAGTCGCAGAGGAGTCCTCAACAGGAACGTGGACCGAGGTCAAGGCCGGAAAGCCCATGGTGGAAAAAATCCATGCCAGGGTTTTTGAGCTCAAGCACAACAGAATCAGGGTGGCCTATCCCAGGGAACTATTCGAGGCCGGGAACATTCCCCAGCTCATGAGCAGCGTGGCCGGGAACATCTTCGGCATGAAGGCCATCAAAAGGATTCGCCTCGAGGACCTAGAGTTTCCCAGGAAGATGGTGAGATCCTATAAGGGGCCTGAACTCGGCCTCAGGGAGATAAGAAAACTCACAAGGATAAGGGACAGGCCCATACTCGGGACAATCTACAAGCCAAAGCTGGGCCTCAAGCCCCTGGAGATGGCCGAGCTGGCCTACAGGGTCTATTCAGCTGGAATGGACTACAGCAAGGATGATGAAAACCTCGGCTCCATGGTCTTCAACCGCTTCCAGGACAGGGTCGTGAAGGTCCTAGATGTGGTGGACAGGATAAAATCCGAGCAGGGCAGGCGGGTTGTCTACGCAGCCAACATAACCGCCCCTGTTGACGACATGCTCAGGAGGGCCCAGTTCGTCAGGGACCACGGCGGGAATTGCATCATGATTGACATACTGACTGCAGGATGGAGCGCCCTGGAATACATCACCAAGCAGAGACTTAAGCTCATTGTCCACGGCCACAGGGCCATGCATGCCGCCCTGACCAGGAACCCCAGGCACGGCATATCCATGCTTGTAATTGCAAAGCTTGCCAGACTGGCCGGGGTGAGTGCACTCCACACAGGAACGGTTGTGGGAAAGATGGAGGGCAGCAAGGGCGATGTCCTTGAGATAGACAGCTTCCTCAGGGAGAGATGGCACGGCCTCAAGCCAGTCATGCCCATTGCCTCAGGGGGCCTCCATCCGGGTCTGGCGCCAAGGGTTATAGAAATCCTGGGCAGGAACCTTATCATGACATTCGGCGGGGGCCTCTGGGGCCATCCCGGCGGGCCCGAGGCTGGGGCCAGGGCCATAAGGCAGGCTGTGAGCGCCTCCATGAAGGGCATCCCTGTCAGGGACTATGCCCGGGAGCATCCCGAACTGGCCAAGGCCATAGAGGAGTGGGGAACGGATTTCCATTGAAAAGCCGGTTAATTCTGGGAAACCGTCGCAGCAGCCAAGGCAACCAGGTAAAGGGACTGGGACCACCCAAGGGGGGAGTTCTCGTTGTGCTCATCCGAGTCGGCAAAGTATAACTCGGGGAGTTCCCCGGAAACATTCATGACCTCCCTGGTCTTTTTCATGTAGAATTCAAACTTCTCTTTATTACCGAGTTTTTTGAAGATTATTGCAAGCCAGGGGAACCCCATGGTCCACTCTGCCTCGGCTTCATGGTTGTAATAATAATCCCCGTAATGCCTGATTACCCCCCTTTCCTTAACCAGTTTTTCCTCTACATTCTTGAGAATGGCATCCCTTTGTTCGGGTGTTACCAGGTTGTATGGGTATATCAGTGAAAGAAGAGCCAGGTCGACCTCCTTGGTCTCTGACTCCCTTGGAAGAAGGCTGTTAAGGGCTTCCTGACCCTTCTCTATCATCTCCCCCGGAACTTCCACGTATCTGGAAATTGCCTTCAGGCCGGCCAGGCAGGCCCCGATTGAGGAGGCATGAACCTCTTCCTCCTTCTCCCACATGCCGTTATCCCTGTCCTCCCAGTACCTAAGAGATGACAGGTACTGGACAAGCTTCCTGAGAATCCTCATGTCTCCTGAATCCCTGGCCACCTTCCTGCCCCTTCTTGTAAGGTCAGCAAACCTGAAAAGGAATGCTCCTATTGCATCATTCTGCTTGTTTCCCCATTCATCCCAGAACTCCTCAAGGGTTTCCGGGTTGTATCTTGCGTGAATGTACTGATATGCATGAACGGGCCTTTCCCTTATGGTCCAGTCTATCTTGTATTCGTGCTTCTTCAGAATATCAAAGAGCCTGTGCAATACCCGAACTGTCTCCCTTGTACCCACAACCTCAAGGCCAAGGGACTCATATATATTATCTCTTAACCAGACCTTGTTGTAACCGGTTTTCTGGCTCGGGGCAGCCAGGAACAGGCCGTTCTTGACCTGGAGGGATTTCAGTATCCTGGAATTCTCTCTTATCTCGTTTTTTATGTCCATACCCTTCTCCAAATGAACTATGTAACTACTTACTAGTGACATATAATTAGGATTAGAAATGGGGTATTTAAAGCTTTCTGTGGGTCGCATGTTATTGAAAACCAGGAGGGGATTCCCTGCTCCCAACCCTCTCGGTGAAGTCGCTCCCGTTATTGGATTGATTTAATAACAAACCGTGCCAAATAATAAATGGTGTTTTGCATCTACGAGATAAGGATTCACGGAAGGGGAGGCCAGGGGGTCAGGATGACCGCCCACATACTGGGCCGTGCGGCCTTCCTCTCTGGTTACGAGACCCAGGACTTTGCAATATACGGGGCCGAGAGGAGGGGTGCCCCTGTGGCGAGCTTCTGCAGAATGGACAGGACCAGGGTTCTCACCAGAGGATATATATTCAACCCGGATGCTGTGATAGTCCTTGACCCCACCATAGACAGGGAGGCCATGCTTAAGGGGGCCAAGGAGAAAGGCCTGGTCCTTGTTAACTCAGGGAGGCCCCTCAGCAAGTTCAGGGGAGCGGTGTTTGTGGATGCCACCAGGATTGCCCTGGACACCCTTGGA
>DAOVGQ010000014.1 GCA_030672315.1 Candidatus Aenigmatarchaeota archaeon
CGGGGAGGAGCCGCGCATCCTCCACCTGGGGGTTGGAGCCGGCAATGTCCAGGGGGGTTCCCTCCGGGAGCAGGGGTTTCCTTTCCATGGGCAGGGACCTTGCTTTCATGGGGCCTCCTACTTTACAAGGCCCACCACAAAGGAGTAGACTCCCTTGATTATCAGCATAATGCCAAGGTAGGCAAAGAAAAAGAAGAAGATGCCTGAGAATACAAGAACCAGGAGGAGGCCCGTTACGATGTCAAGGATTCCCATGGGGTCGAACTTGAGGCCCTTGTCAGGCATGGCCAGGTTGGAGAGCCAGGACCAGCCACCCTTGATAATCATGATTATTGCAATGGTTATGACAAAGCCGTTTCCCGGGAAGTGCGGCAGTCCGCCCACTGCCAGGATGATGCCGGCTATTATGTCAACCAGGCCGAGTATGGCTATTATCATGTCATAACCTCAATACCGGGCTTTCCGGGCTCTGACCTCAGGGCCTTCTGGCTTTTGCTCCTGTATGATTGAATTATCTGGATTTTGCATTTAAATTCCTTTTCCAGGAAGCCCCCTGCATCGTTCAGGGCGTCCAGCTCCTCCCCCTCTGTCAGGGCCTCCCTGAGCTGGGCCGCGTTTTGGGAAAGCCTCTGGGCAAATCTCAGGGCGTCTTTGCCCTGCTTCCTGCCTTCGGGGCTCTTCATGATTGCTGGGATAATCTTGTCCGGGGAGGAGGCCAGACCGAGAATCTTGTTATGGACCACATGCTTCCAGTTGGGGGCCACGTATATCCTGACCTCCCTGGGCTTCTTCTTGAGTATCTTGATTATCGAGGCTATGTCCTCACAGGTCTGCCTTACAAGCTCCTCCATCCTGTCCAGCCTGGGGTCGATTGCCTTGGGGTCGGCCCTGGGCCACCGGGATGCGGAGGCGAAGCCCTTTCTGCCGAGGCGCTCCCAGAGCTCATCGCACATGTGAGGGACAAAGGGGGACATGAGCCTTATCCAGTTCCCCAGAACCTGGCCGAGGACGGTGCTGTTAACCTCGCTGGCCCGCCTCTCGTACCACTTTATGGCATCGCTGAACCTGAAGAAACACCCAAGGCTGGCCTTCCTGGTCTCGAAGTTCTCAAGGGATTTCGTGGCCTCCTTGATTATCTGGTTGGTCTCTGAGAGCAGCCACCTGTCAATCAGGGCGGGTTCCTTGTTTTTGCCTGTTTTGGATAGCCTGAGAATCCGGTCGTGCCACCTTTCCAGTCTCTCCCGGACAACCCTGACCTCACTGGACCTCCAGTCAAAGTCCTGCCAGGGCTCTGTTGAGGAGAACAGGAAGAACCTGACAGTGTCGGCCCCGTATTCCCTGACGGCGTCGCCGGCCAGGATTACGTTGCCCTTGGAGCTTGACATCTTTCCGCCCTCCAGGAGGCCCATGCCCCAGGTGGCTATGCCCCTTGGCCAGTCCCTTCTCGGGAATATTGCTGTATGATGGAATAGCATGAAGGTCAGGTGGTTGGGTATGAGCTCGAGTGCTGAGCAGCGCCAGTCAAGGGGATACCAGTACTGGACACTTCCCCTGAGCTCCCTGAGTTCCTTCAGGGGGATTCTGGTGGATTTGGAGACTGGACCGGCATGGCCCCTTCCTAGCATTACAAAGTCAAAGAATCTGGGGGTGAGCTGCTCCGGCCTGTAGCGCCTTATAACATGGGCCACCAGATAGAAGGCCATGTATATGGTGGAGTCAGAGAGGGGCTCTATTATGAACCTCTTGTCCTGGGGCAGGGGTGTCCCGAGCCCGAAGTTCCTCACGCAGGGCCACTTGCCGAGCCACTCCACAGTGTGCTCGAAGTCCTGCTTTGCATTCGGGGGGATGTTTTTGAGGCCCTTCAGGGCCTTCCTTGCAAGGGACTTCCACCTCTTGTTGGCGTAATCGATGAACCAGGACTCGGTCTTGGCGACAACTACGTTCCCGCCGCAGCGGCAGACAACAGGCTCAGAGAACTCCAGCATGGTGGAGGCCCTGCCCCTCTTGAGCAGGTCCCTCTTGACAAGCTCCTTGGCCCTCTCCACCTTCATGCCTGAATACCTTCCGCAGTTCCTGTTCATCACGCCGGTGTGGAACCCTGCCTTGTAGACTGTCCTCGTGGCCTCCTCAAGCTTCTCCTTCTCCCTCTGGCTGCCTATCCTGAGCTTCTCGCATATCCTGAGGGCGGCCTGGTCTCCCCACTCACTGGTCTTTATGATAGGGATTACCTTGATCTCCTTGAGCCTGGCCCAGTCCAGGCCGTAATGTTTTGCAAGCTCCCTGTTCTCCTGGAGGTCCCTGAGACCGACCCAGTCCCAGGGCGCGTCGGACGGGACGCTGGTGACTATGCCTGTGCCGAGCCTGGGGTCGCAGAACTCGCTCGGGAAAACGGGTATGCTGTGCTTTAAAGCCGGGGCCTTTACATGCCTTCCTATCAGGTCCCTGCCGGGGACCTTTCCCAGGACCCTGACCCTCTTCTTCTGGTGGACCAGCTTCTCTGCGCACTCCCTGCTGATTATCCAGGTCTCCCTGCCCACCCTGGCCCTTACATACTCTGTCTCGGGGTTGACCCACATGTTTGTCTGGCCGAATATGGTCTCTGGCCGCAGGGTGGCTGCAACAAGCATGTCCTTGCCCTCAGCAGGGGATTTGACTGTGCCCCTGTGCCCCCTGGGGTGCTTTGGGATGCCGTCCGCGAGGGGGAACTTGATGAGCGTGAACTCCTGGATGTCTGCTGACTCTCCCTCAAGGATGTCATGGGTTGTAACAGGGTTCTTGTCCTTGGTGCACCACTTCACATGGTGGAGGCCCCTCTTCTCAAGGCCCCTTTTGTGGAGAATCTTGTGCTGCCACTCGATGAACTTCTTGTAGTGCGGGTCGTTGGTGGTGAACTGCCTTCTCCAGTCTATTGTATAGCCCAGGGACCTCATGGCTCTGATGTAGTAGTTCTGGATGAAGTGCCGGGCATAGGCCATGGGCTCTGTCATGTTCTTCAGCTGCTCCTCAGGGACCTTGAATACATCCCTGAGGGCGTGCATCTGCTTGGGCTCCCTCTCCTTGAGCCTATTTACTGCCCCGATTATGGGGGTTCCTGTGACGTGCCAGGCCATGGGAAACAGGAAATTGTAGCCCTGCATCCTCTTGAAC
>DAOVGQ010000007.1 GCA_030672315.1 Candidatus Aenigmatarchaeota archaeon
GTTTATGTCCGGGTTCTTGACCTTCTTCAGGTGGCCGAGCACCTCACTTCCCAGATTCACTATCTTCTTCTGTGTCTCCTTCTCCGCTTCCTTCTCCATTCTCTTCACCTTCTTCCTTTACCTCCTCTTCAGGAGGTGGCTTCTCCTCCTCTGGCTCTTCCTCGCCCATCTCCTTTACTATCTCCCCCCACCTCTTCTCCACAAGCTTGATTATCATCTCCTTCACAGCCTTCTTCTTCTCGCCAGTCAGCTCCTCCAGGGCCATGGCGGTCTCTCCGGCATACCTCTCGAATATCAGCCTCCTCTCCTGGATGGCCGCTGCCCTCCTCACACCAGAGAGGTAGAGCGAGAGCTTCCTGGCGCAGTCCTGGAGGGCGAGCTTTATCTCCTTGATTATAACAGGATAGTTGGCTATGGCCTCCTTGGATTCTGATGTAAAGGGAACCCAGACAGAGGCAAAGTGCACGAATATTATTACAGGGCCCTCGGGCATCCTGTCCCCCTGGAGCCCGTAGCGCCTCCAGTCCACCTGGCCCACTGCCTTGGTAATGGCGCAGTCCCCGGACTGATAGAGCAGGGGGACCCTGTTTGCAAACCTCATGAGGCTGGGCTCTGTTATCGAGCCCCCATAGGCTATGCCTACCTCAATTTCAAAGGGCCAGCCCCTGTAGACCTCCGGGGGCCTGGTCAGGGTGGCTGTGAACTCCGGGTTGAGCTCCTTTTTAAGCCCTGACTCCACAGCCTCGGCCCCCAGGGGTGAGAGGCAGCTAGTGGGGGGCCTGCTGAGCTTGACCTCCTTAATCGCGTCCACTAGGGCAACCCTCATCTTGTGGTCTACCTTCTTGGGGGAGATATTGAACTCAGGCTCCTCCTTGCCTGTCTGGGGATTCTCCCTGGTTATGCCTGCCTTCTTTATTATCTGCACGGCTGAGAGTCGGCCCACCCTGGAGAACTCCGAGGTCAGGAAGGTCAGAAGCGTCCTGGCCTTGGTCTCGTGGAGCATCCTTGTGAGGATTCCCACCTCGACCCCATAGAGGTGCGGCTTTATCTCCTTGGACTCCTCTGGCAGCTTCTCAACACCCCTGGCGAACTCCACCCTGCCGTTCGGGGTGTCAAAGACTATGTTGGCATAGGGATTGGATATAGCGACCTGCTTGATATATTCCATGACCGACTGCCTGTGCTCCCTGTAGATGCCCTCAGCAATAAAGGTTATCTGAACCCCGTGCCACTTGTTGTCACCATCCTCGACAACCACGTCCTTGAGTATCTTGGGCCGGTTGGCCTTGACATCTATCTTGATTTCGTACTTGTGAGTCTTGCCGTCGCCTGTGGAGGATATGATCTTGGTGGACTCGCCAGTGGTCAGCTGGGAGTATAGAACAGCCCCTGAGACTCCAATGCCCTGCTGTCCGCGACTCTGACGCATCCTGTGGAACTTGCTGCCGTACAGGAGGCTCCCGAATATCCTGGGTATCTGCTTCTTGACTATGCCAGGGCCGTTGTCCTTAATCACTACCTTGTACTTCTCCTTTCTTATTTCCTCTACCTTGACATAGATGTCAGGGAGTATCCTGGTCTCCTCTGTTGCATCCAGGGCGTTGTCCACACCCTCCTTGACTATAGTCAGGAGTGCCTTAATCTTGTTGTCATATCCGAGCAGATGCCGATTCTTCTCAAAGAACTCGGATATGCTGATTTCCCTTGCCTGGTCTGCCATGGACTCGGCAGTCTTTCTATTATCTGTCATTCCCTGATTCACCTTATCAGAAGAGGGTAGTTTAAACTTCCCTCAAAACTGATTTTATATAATTTGCAGCCGGGATTTATTAATCTTCGCTGAATTCTGCTGCCCTTCTTACAATGGTTTTTATGTCTTCAACCGTTAATTCGGATATCCTTTTCTCCAGTAGATTACTTAGATTTAATATTTTTATTGTTATCTTGGCCCTGTTTTTGGTGTATTTCTTGGCCGAGCAGAGGGCCTCCCTGATGGCGTTCTTGGCCCTCATATCTGGCCTGAGCAGCATCTGGCAGAACACCGAGTTCTTGGGCTTTGACACGAACTTCAGGACAACGGAGTTTGTCCTTGGCATGGGCCTGAAGGAATCCCTCTGGAGGTCAAGACAGGCCTCTACAATGAAAAATCTCTGGAAGACAAAGGACAGTCTTGAATATTCTTTCCCCCAAGGCGCGGCTATAAGCCGGCGGGCAAAGCCCTTGGGCAGGGTCAGTACAGCCAGCCCGAAGTCATGGAATATCAGCCTCTGGATGAGGGACTCGGATATAGCATAGGGTATATTCGAGACAAGCTTGTTGAATCTGATTCCCCGGGAATCGAGGAGTTTTAGGGCGTTGCCGATAATGATTTCTGTGCTGGGAAATCCCCGGAGGTTTTTCCTCAATTCCCTCTCAAGGGTTATGTCCCTCTCCACTGCTATCACTCTGGCCCCGGATTCTGCAAGGGCCCTGGTGAGGTTGCCTGTGCCTGCACCAATCTCAAGGACTGTGTCAGTCTTCTTCAGGTTGGCCTGTTCCAGAATCCACTTGATGACCCTGGGGTCCACCATGAAGGCCTGGTCCCTGCCCAGGTCAGGCCTGCCTGCTTGCCAGTGCCCCTTGGGGTATGCCCTTTGGGGTGCACCCTTTAGGGTGGGCTTGCCTGGCGGGGTTTTTCCAGCCATGGATTATAATTGCTTTTAAATCCTATAATAATTACTGGTAGCATGAGTCAAAGGATTTCCGAGAGGAAAGAGAAATTAGAGAGAGGCAGGGAATCCAGCATCTCCAGGCAGATAAGGGAGATTGAGGAGGAGCTGGCCAGGACTAAATATAACAAGGCCACCCAGGCCCATATAGGAAGGCTCAAGGCCAAGCTGGCCAGGCTGAGGGAGCAGCGCCA
>DAOVGQ010000030.1 GCA_030672315.1 Candidatus Aenigmatarchaeota archaeon
CAAGGACCACCTGAGCAGGTACCTCAAGCTCAAGGCCATCCAGGGCCACATGGAGAGGCTCGAGCTCCATCACGCCCTGGAGGGGCTCTGGTCCTTTATCAGGGCCTGCAACAGGTACATCAATGAGAAGGAGCCCTGGAATCTCAAGGGGGAGGAGCTCGGAGGGGTTTTGTACAACCTGCTCGAGGCCCTGAGGGTAATATCCATACTGGCGGAGCCGTTCCTTCCCGAGACTGCAGAGAGGCTCAGGAAGCAGCTCAGGGTCAGGGCCGGTGGAATAGGGGATGTCGGGTTCAGGCCCGAGGCCGCGAGGCCGGGGAAGGGAGAGCACCTCTTCAAGCCGGTTAAGTAACCTGAAAAGCAGATTCTCAGAAACAGATAATCCGAAATATCCACTGGATTATAGAAATGTATTTAAATGGGCTGGGACCAATAATATACCGTATGTTGTGGTAGGGTTCGTGCCTGAACACAACATATTGTGTTTTTGTTATTTGGAGGGGGTGACAGAAAAGCAGCGGCATTAGGCCTGGGTCACTCGAACCGGATGGCAAAAGCACAGGAGGATATTGCAAGGTTAATGATTACATGCCGTCCGAAGGACGGACTTTGTGTAAAGAACCGATATAACCAAGCAGGTGCTGTGTATGAAGTGCCCGTACTGTTCAGGAAGCGAAAGCAAGGTGGTTGACAAGAGGGATGCCCTTGATGTGGGGCACATCAGGAGGAGGAGGGAGTGCCTGAACCCCAAGTGCGGGAAGAGGTTCACTACTTATGAGAGGGTCGAGCAGCTTGACCTTACCATTGTCAAGAAGGACGGTAGGAGGGAGAGGTTCGACAGGAACAAACTCCTTGCCGGGATACTCAAGGCCTGTGAGAAAAGGCCAATCCCAAGGAAGAAGATAGAGTGGATTGTTGATGATATCGAGGCCTCCCTGAGGGGCCATCCTTCAACAGAGGTGGAGAGCAAGGTCATCGGTGAGCTTGTGATAAGGAAGCTCAGGAGCATGGACAAAGTGGCCTATATCAGGTTCGCCTCGGTCTACAAGGAGTTCGATGACCTTAATTCGTTCAAGGAGGAGCTTGAGAGGCTGATTAAGAGGTGAGTGTGATGGCAGAAAAGAAGTTTGAGATAAAGAGAATAAGGAAGAGGAACAAGAAACTTGTTGATTTTAACAAGGAGAAGATCACAGAGGCCATATGGAATGCGGCCCAGTCCGTGGGCGGCAGGGACAGAAAGACAGCAGAGAGGCTGGCTGGAAAGGTCGTAACGATTCTGGAGTACCAGTTCGGGGAAAAGGAGATTCCCACTGTTGAGGAGATTCAGGACATTGTTGAGAGGGTTCTGATAAAAAGCGGCCGAGCCAAGACAGCCAAGGCCTACATACTCTACAGGGAGCAGAAGGCCAAAATAAGGGAGACCAAGCACGTTATGGTGGATGCGATTAACACCATTGGAGAATACCTTGATCAGAGCGACTGGAGGGTGAATGAGAACTCGAATGAGGCTTTCTCTTTTTCTGGTTTGCTTCTGCACACTGCTGGAAAGGTCATGTCCAATTACAACCTCACCCAGATGTACACTCCTCAGATAGCAGAGGCACACAGGAAGGGCTATGTGCACATACATGACCTGTCACACGGGGTCATCGGCTATTGTTGTGGCCATTCCCTGAAGAATCTTCTGCTCATGGGTTTCGGGGGGGTTCCCAACAAGGTGGACTGCAAGCCTGCCAAGCACATGTCAACTATTGTGCACCAGATGGTTAATTACATAGGATGCCTCCAGATGGAGTTTGCGGGCGCGCAGGCTTTTGCATCTTGTGACACGCTACTTGCTCCCTTTGTGAGGGCTGACGGGCTCAGCTACAGGCAGGTCAAGCAGAACATGCAGCAGCTTGTGTTTAGTCTGAACATTCCCTCACGATGGGGTAGCCAATATCCATTTTCTAACCTTACCTTTGAATGGGAGGTCCCCGAGGACATGAGGGGTGACCATGCCATTGTCGGGGGCAAGGAGCAGCCCCATACATATGAGGAACTCAAGGATGAGATTGATATGGTGAACAAAGCCTTCATTGAGGTCTTAATGGAGGGAGATGCACGGGGAAGAATATTTACCTTCCCTATTCCCACCTACAATGTTACCAAGGACTTTGAGTGGGACAGTGAGAATGCAAGGCTGCTTTTTGGGATGACAGCTAAGTACGGGGCACCTTACTTCCAGAACTATGTTGGTTCTGGCCTGGATCCAAGCTCCATAAGGGCAATGTGCTGCAGGCTCAATATAAACCAGAAGGAGCTCATGAAGCGTCCCGGAAGCATGTGGGGGCCTGGGGATCAAACAGGCTCAATAGGAGTGTTCACCATAAACATGAACAGGCTCGGCTATGAGGCCAAGGACGAGAACGAGTTCCTTGAGAAGGTCGAGCACTACATGAATCTCGGGAGGGACTCCCTGGAGATCAAGAGGAGGGTGGTGGAGAGGAACCTCAGGAACGGGCTAATGCCGTTCACCAAGGTCTACCTCGGGACCTTCAGGAACCACTTCTCCACCATAGGCCTAGTCGGGTTCAATGAGGCGTGCCTGAACCTGCTGGGAGAGGACATTGCCAGCCCCAGCGGGAAGGCCCTAGCGATCAAGACCCTTAATTTCATGAGGGACAGGCTAAGGGAGTTTCAGGTAGAGACAGGGAACCTCTACAATCTCGAGGCCACGCCTGCGGAGGGGGCATCATACAGGCTGGCCAGGGAGGACAAGAAGATGTACGGAAAGAAGATTATAACAGCGGGCACCAAGAAGCCGTATCTAACAAATTCCACGTTCCTGCCTGTTGGATACACAGATGACCTCGTGATGGCCTTGGAGCACCAGAATGATATACAGCCGCTCTATACAGGGGGGACGATATTCCATACATTCCTTGGGGAGAGCCTGTCAGACTGGAACTCAGCCATGACCATGGTGAAGAAGATTTCCTACAACACCAGGCTGCCGTACTTTTCGATTACCCCCACATTCAGCATATGCCCGGTTCACGGTTTCATAAAGGGTGAGCATGAGAGGTGCCCTGTGGAAGTAAACGGAGGGAAATAAAACTGCAAGAGTACATACTGTCTGAAGGACGGATGTTGAAGGAGTGCATGCCAGCACGAAGTGCTGGATTATGAAGTATGTGAGGTGAGGTATATGGCAAAGTGCAATGAGAGGGTGGAGGTCTTCTCCCGGGTGGTTGGCTACTTCAGGCCAGTGGATAGGTGGAACGACGGAAAGAAGGAGGAGTTTTCAGAGAGGAAGACATTTTCCCAGGACAAGGCCCTGGGGGCTGACTTTGGGAAGGTTTCCAGGAAGGCCCCCTGATTTTTATTTCTTCTTTCAAAAGATAGTCTGAAGTTCCTAAGGAACTTCTTTCATATAGTTAGAAAATATGCAGTTAAGAGATGATATTTATGGATATCCCGATAAAGGGCATTGAGAAGCTCTCGGCGATTGATTATCCAGGGAAGACCTGTGCCATTGTCTTTCTGGCTGGCTGCAACTTCCGTTGTCCGTACTGCCAGAACCCTGACCTCATAAAGAGGCCTGGAAGTCTTCCTGACATATCTGAGGAAGAGGTCCTGGATTTCCTCAAGAGCAGGAGGAAGTGGCTGGACGGGCTTTGCCTCACCGGAGGCGAGCCGTGTCTTCACAGGGGCCTTCCGGATTTCATCAGGAAGGTTAAGAGGGAGGGGTTCCTGATCAAGCTTGATACCAATGGGAGCAACCCTGGAATGCTTGAGGGGTTGGTTAAGGAGGGTCTTGTGGACTACATCTCCATGGACATCAAGGCCCCACTGGAGAGATACGAGGAGGTTGCCAGGGTTAAGGTCAGGGGGGAGGACATCCAGAGGAGTGTAGAGATAATAATGAATTCCGGGGTTGAGTATGAGTTCAGGACCACGGTGGTTCCAAGGTTATTCAACAAGGATGACATGGAGAGGATAGGGAAGTGGCTCAGGGGGGCAGAGAGGTTCTTTATACAGGGATTCAGGCCCGGTGTGACCCTGGACAAGGCCTTCAGGAAGGAGAGCACTTTCTCCCCAGAGGAGCTCGAGGGACTGGCAGGGGTTGCAGGGAGATACTTCAAGGAAGTGGGGGTGAGGTCGTGAGGATAGTCCTTGCCTCAAAATCCCCCAGGAGGAAGCTCTTCCTTGAGATGCTCGGCCTGGATTTCGAGGTGGTCCCGAGCCAGGTGGATGAGAGGTCTGTGGAGGAGAGCGACCCTGTAAGGCTGGCCATGAGGCTGGCCAGGCTCAAGGCCGAGGATGTGGCCAGGAGGGTTGAAGGGGACGCAGTGATTATTGGTGCGGACACCCTGGTTTCATTCCAGGGAAGGGTTATAGGGAAGGCCAGAGACAGGGAGGACGCCTTCCGGATTTTGAAGGGTTATTCTGGAAGGGAGCACGAGCAGATAACAGGTATATGCATCATTAATACAGGGACAGGGAAGGTCCTGGAGGGGCATGAGGTTACAAGGGCTCTGTGCAGGGAGATGAGTGATAAGGAGATAAAGGAATACGTGGAAACCGGGGAGTCCATGGAGGGGGCGGGGGCATATACGCCCAGGGCGCATACCATGCTCTTTCAGAGGGTTGAGGGCTCCTGGACCAATATAGTTGGCCTCCCCGTGGAGAAGCTCGTCCCCATGCTAGGGAAGGCCCTCCGGATGGAACGAGCCTGATTAGGTGGTTTTGTCCAGCAGGCAAACCATTTAAATCACATGTGTGATAATTATATACAGGGGATTTCATGAAGAGCGCTACAGGGATAGCAAAGCTTGACAAGATACTTACAGGGGGGTTCCCAGAGAACTCCACCATACTTATCAGGGGTTCGCCTGGAACAGGAAAATCTACGCTGTGCCAGCAGTTTATGATCATAGGGCTCAAAGCCTCCCAGTTTGGTATATACATAACACTTGACACGGCCCCGGATGACATATTAAAGAACATGAAGAGGTTCAACGGGATTGAGCAGTACATAAGCAAGAAGATGATGATATTCCTGGATGCCTACTCCTGGAAGGTGGGCGGCGGCAAGGATGAGGTATGGAAGAAGGTTCTTCAGGGCGGGCTTGACATCAACAGCCTCAACGTAATGCTCGCGGAGATACTCAAGAACATGGCTGAAAGGGAGAAGAGGAGTGTCTTTGACTCGGTCTCCACACTTCTTCTCTACATACCGTCTGACCTGGTGGTGAGGTTCATACCCATACTCATAGCCAAGTGCAAGCAGGCAAAATCCACGCAGGTGCTTATTCTCGAGGAGGGTGTACATGATGAGGAGATAGTCAACACACTCAGCTACCTGGCTGACGGCGTGGTTGAAATGAAGATGGAAGGCCCCAAAAGGTACATGAGGATAAGCAAGATGAGGGGGACATCCTGCTCGCATGACTGGCTTGAGTATAGCATTGAGGATTCAGGCCTCTCCCTTACCTAGCAAGATTTATAAGCATCATTCTAAACTGATAAGAGTCAAAACTATAGTGAACATAAAATGCTAAGGCGGATAGGAAGGGGATATGAAGGACAAGAAAAGCCAGCTCAGGGCCCTGATAGAGGAGCTCGGGAAGGTAAGGGGCAGGCACACCGAGCTTGTCACGGTTTACATACCTGCAGGATTCAACCTCAACAAGGTGGTTGAGCAGATAAGGTCAGAGCAGGGCACTGCCCAGAATATCAAAAGCAAGCAGGTCAGGAAGAATGTAGTGGGGGCCCTGGAGAAGATTCTCCAGCACCTCAAGCTCTACAGGAAGACGCCGGAGAACGGGCTGGCTATATTCTGTGGCAATGTCTCTGACAGGGAGGGGGTGACCGACCTCGAGGTCTGGGCAGTGGAGCCGCCCGAGCCCATCAGGAGCAGGCTCTACTGGTGCGGCCAGAACTTCATCCTCGATCCCCTCAAGGAGATGGTAAGGGAGAGGGAGATATACGGCCTGATAGTCCTGGACAAGTCCGATGCGACAATAGGCATTGTGAAGGGCAAGAAGATTGAGAAGCTCAAGGACATGGACTCCCTGGTTCCTGGCAAGACAAAGGCCGGGGGATGGAGTCAGGCCAGATTCGCAAGAGTGAGAGAGGGCCTGCTCAATGACTTCATGAAGAAGGTTGGTGAGGTGGCCTCATCCAAGTTCAGGGAGTACAGGGATTTGCAGGGAGTCATTATAGCAGGGCCTGGGCCCATAAAGGAGCAGTTCACAGAGGGGAGCTTCCTCAACCATGAAATCAAGAAGAAGGTTCTGGGCATAGTCAACACGTCCTATACAGGGGACTACGGCCTCAGGGAGACCGTGGAGAGGGGGGAAGACCTGATATCAGAGGCCTCCATAATAAAGGAGCGAAGGGTCCTTGAGAAGTTCTTTGACGAGTTCGGCAAGGACTCCGGCCTGGCAGTCTATGGTTTTAAGGAGGTTGCAGAGGCCCTGGAGTCAGGCAACCTGGAGATTCTCATACTCTCAGAAGACTTTGACTGGGTCAGGGCAGAGCTTGAATGCAGGTGCGGCTTCAGGACAGCCAAGGTCCTGAACAGGAAGCAGCTTGACGAGCAGAGGTGCCCTGAATGCAATTCAAGGATGGAGGTCACGGGTGAGAAGGAACTTACAGAAGACCTTATAGGGACTGCAGAGAAGATGTCCACCACAGTTGAGATTGTCTCCTCGAATATCGGGATGGGGGAACAGGTCAGGGAGCTCGGGGGTATAGTAGGAATTCTCAGGTACAGGGGTTAGCATGGCCTGATATTGCCCGAAAGTATCAGTATGACCATTTCTTTTTCACGGTTTCCCAGGTGAGCTCCTCTCCCTGCCTCCTGAAGTAGGCCAGGAGAACAGCCAGCACCACCAGCATTGCAACGCCTATAACAATGAGCAGCCACCACGGGAAGGGCTCTCCATCTGTAGGAGGTCTCGGTCCGGGCCCCTCGCAGACCGAGCCTCCATAGCAGTCAGAGTCATCGCAGTCTGTGTAGCCGTCGCAGTCATTGTCCAGGTTGTCGCTGCATATCTCGGTTTCGGGTATTACTGCATTCTGGCAGGCACTCCACTTTCCGCCCTCGCAGATCTTTGTGCCCAGCTGGCATATACCCACATTGGATACACCACAGGGCTGGGTCTCTCCCTCAGTAGAGCACTCGCAGTCCTCGTCCTCATAGCCGTCGCAGTTGTCGTCCCATCCGTTTCCGCAGATTTCCTGGTTTTCTGGGTATCGGGCTCCCTTGCACGTGCTCCAGGTGCCGCTCACACAGCTCTTGGTGCCGAGCTTGCAGATTGATTTATCCCATATAACTGCATCAAGGGGGCCGCACGGCTGACTTTCTAGGCCGTCGTCCACCTCGCCGTTGCAGTTGTCGTCCAGGCCATTGCATACCTCATCAGAAGGGAAGGTTCCGCCAGTGCAGTTGCCCCACATGCCGTCTGGGCCGCACGTTATGTTGCCGGAGTGCCTGCATACGCCCTTGTCGTAAGGTATATTGGTGGTAGGGTCCCTGGGATCGCATGGCCTCACCTGTCCATAGATGCAGTCAGAAATGGTATAATTGAATACCTGGGTATCCACATTGCCATTCGTGTCGGTCATGGTGATGGTGAATCCCTGATAGCTGCCATAGGTGGTGTAGGGAATCTCCCACGTGAGTGTCCACTGCGTGTCCCCTGTTGTGCCTGTCTTTTCCTTTGGGCTTATTTCGGTCTCGCCTATCACAAGTGACACATCCCCTATGCCGAAGTCATCATTAACCGTGGCATTGACCACCAGCTCCTCCATAACATCACCAGCCACCAGTTCATCAGGATAGTCCGGCTTGTCACTGGTTAGATCGGGTGCCTCGGTATCGATTGTGGTGGTCTCTGCATCAGACCATTCCCCGGGATTGCCGGCCCTGTCGGTGGCCCTGCACCGGAAGTAGTAGGTGCTTCCCTGGGTTCCTGTGAACTTCTTGGATGTAGTGGTGAGGCCTTTCCAGTCCGGGAGGATATTCGTGCAATCCGAGACATCCTCCCTGAGGCAGATGTCAAAGCTTTCAGCATCCTGGTCAGGGCTTGACCAGGAGAGGTCAAAGGTGCTTGTGTTTGTGAATCCCCCCAGGGGGGTTATCGAGCAGCCGGGCGGTTGGGTGTCCACGGTTATTGTCAACTCACCGGACTCCATTGAATTACCTGCCTTGTCATAAACAGTGAGTTTTATTGCATAGCTTTCGCCGTCCTGGCCTGTATACTGCTGGGATGTTGTTGTTCCCGGAACCTGCCTCCAGGGGCTTGAGTTAACATATATAATTGTGTGGTTCACACCAGAGCAGCTGTCGCTGGCTGACCATGTTATCTCAAAGGTCTCTTGGCTTGACCACTCGGGAAGGTTAAAAGAGATAGATGGTGTCTGTGCATCCAAGGTAGTTGATGTAATGTCTGGTTCGGATTGTTCTCCAGGTACTGTGTAGAGCACGCACATGAATTCATATTCACCATTGCCATACTGTGATGCATCGAAGGTCGTTGACTTTGTTGACGGGGAAAAATCGCCTACTAAGGACCACTGGCTCCAGGTATCCTGGGGGTGGTCTCTCCTTCTGAATTCTATTCTAAATTTATCGAGGGGGTCTCCTCCAGGGTCTGAACCATCCCAGTGAAGAGTTATCTGGTTGTTAGTAGTGTAGATTGGTAATGACTCGAAGCTGCACCAGGGAAGAGTTCTGTTCACAACAATATCGTTGCTATTAATGCTTTCCTGGTTGCCTGTATTATCAACCGAATAGTATCTGACCACATATTCGCATGTCTGGGATACCGGGCAGTTGTACCCCACTGGTATCTTTTGTATCTCGTCATAGGTCTGGCCATCGATACCTGTTGGGTCGCAGTAGCCAGGCTTCTCATAGACGCAGTATTTTGTGTAGGCAATATCCGAATGGGAATCAGTGGGATTGAGGTCTATGTCCCTGCCGTTCCCTATTTGCCCGGTTGGGCAGTTTCCACATACTGTGACAGGAGGTGTGTTGTCGAGCTTAACAGATATGGAGCCTGTATCTGATGGGTTGCCTGCATTATCCCAGGCCTGGTACCGCAGAGTATCATCCCTTGTTCCTGAGATGTGTATTATGTAAGGTGAGCTGAGTGCGGTTCCCTGTGATGGGTTGCATGAGGCCCCCCAGCAATATCTGACCTCCTTTATGCCGGAGCCGCCCTGCTCGTCTTGGGGGTCGAGTGTTATATCGTGCTCGCCATTCACCCATGCACCATCGTGAGTGTAATCGTCGGAAATTGTAGAGTTCTCGGTATCAATGGTGACTTTACAGCAGATTGCCGGGATATAGGGATTGGCGCTACCGCAGCCGGCTACGTGGGCATTGGTCTCAGCGGAAAGTGTAATTATGCAGTCATCCCCTGTTATGCAGCCGCCTGAGCGGTAGTTGCATTCAAAGCCTATGACCTGAGGGTTGTTGTCTATGGAAAGGGTAACAAGGTTATTGTAGTTGTTGAGACTTGGATTTTCAACATGGGCATTGTATTGGGCCGAGAGTCTAAGTATGTCCTGAGTCAGGTCGCCGGAACCTTCCTGGAGGCCCATTACACCGGAGCAGCAAAGCTTGGAATAGCCGGAGCCTTGGCCCGCAAGGGCTGCGTGGGCATTGGATTCATCACTCATCCCCATAAGCTCCACATCTGAACAAGAAGTAGATGCTTGGCAGTTAATCTGTGCTGATACAATTCCTGGCAGAATGAGTGTTGAGAGAACCAGTATCAATAACAATATGATTTTACTCTCCATATATAATTATTGATGGGTTGGTTTATAATAATTTAAGTTATCTGTATTGATGGTCAAGGTTTTGAGATTTTCCGGGCCTGCTCCTCGAGGTCCCTTCTCATCTTCTCTCCCTCATCCCTGTCAGAGAAGTTGTCTATCCTGGCTGCAAGGCTAAGCTTGGAGGCCACCAACCTAGCCATCTTCCCCTTGAGCTCCTTGGGCGCGGACTGTATCAGAGGGTGGCCAAAGAGCACGCCGTATTTTGGGGCCTTTCCCTCTCCCTTGAGGTGCCGGAACAGGGCCTTCTCGGCTCCCAGGAGCTGTATGGTGCTGGAGGGGAGCTTGGATATCTTATCGAGACCACCTGACAGGACAAGGAGCCTGGCTGCCAGAACCGGGCCGGCAACGGCAGAGGTGTTGGGGAGGGTGGCCCTGGTTATGTCCTCGAGGTATTTGGTGAGCCGCTTCCTGATTTCGTAAAGGCCCAGGAGGGCCCTGGAGAAGGCCTGGAGCTCCTTCATGTCTTGTTCCGAGAAGTCCATGCCCGAGGATTTTCCTGCCAGCTTTGCAAGGCCCTTATCCTCAAGGGATTCCCTTCTCCCGTGCCTGGCCACGAGCTCTATATACTTCTCGTGGCTTGGTATCATTGAGCTGGCCTCGGGGAAGTGGAGGCCATACCACTCCCTCAGCTTCTCGGAGAAGACGTTTAGCTCCTTCTCAAGTTCGTCCAGGACAGATACCACGCGCATGATTATCTGGTCTCGCTTCTCCTTCCTGAGCTCTGTCTTGGTGAGCTCGATGCTGACCTTGGAAAGAATCTCATTGAGCTCGGCCTGGGAGGAGACCCACCCATGGTCAAGGGCCAGCTTGCGGTAGGAGCTCTGCATGGTCTCCTCCCCGACGTTGTCCTTCTTCTGGATGCATATCATCCCCCTGACCCGCTTGTCCTTGTTCCATATAACCTCCTTGTAGCCCTTCTTTGAAAGCTCCCTGATTATCTCCATCTCCTCTGGGAGAATCTCGCCTGACCTGGACTTCCTGAGCTTGTCTGCTATGACATCGGGCTTCTTTGGGAAGAGCCTGTATTCTATAGCCCTGCCTGAACTGTCAAAGGCAAAGCTTCCCAGTATTCCTGTCGCGATGTGTGCTCGCATGTAAACACCCTTTCATCTGGCGGCAAGCCGCCAGCATATACTCCTGTGTTTTTTACATTTTAGTGAGGGGGGCCGGACTCGCCAGGAAGGTGGCCGCAGCGAAGCGGAGGTCACCTCCTTTTTGCTTGAGCTTTTTCTTGAAAAAAGCTCATTTCGAACCGACGAAGGCGTCTCACCAAACCGGCTTTCGCCGGGAAGGTACTAAGCCACAGGGTCCTAAGCTTGGCATCACAGGTTCTGAAAACCCATAATCCTGCCCCTTTGACCGCTTGGGTACCCCCTCAAATCGGCTTACGAGAGGCTTCCGTGCCTTCGGCACGTCTCGCCAGCATAGCTGACGATTCCGCCTTCTGCAAGCCGATAAGCAACTTGCAGACTTTACCGTATAATGTTCTGTAATCAAGCTTAATTAATATAAATAGATGCGGGGGGCCGGATTCTCGTGGAAGTTGCCCCGAGCTGTGCGAGCGGGCAACTCCTTTTGGCTGAAGCCTTTTCTTGAAAAAGGCTTCTTTCGAACCGACGAAGGCACTAAGCCACTAGGCCCTGAACCTAGCCCCTTTGACCACTCGGAAACCCCCGCGTTATGCTCCCGGCGGGATTTGAACCCGCGTCACAGGCTTTCCTTGCTCTCACAGTCCCAAATTGACCCCCCAGTCCATCAGAACGGGAAATGCTCTTGGGACTCGAATCTTTCGAGCCGAACCCGAAAGGCCTGGATCCTTGACCGGACTAGACGACGGGAGCATAGCCCTTCATTCTGGCTTGGATAAATCAAGGCAAGCCAGCAACTGCTATGGATATTCGATTTTTGATTATATATAAATGTTGATTTGTTAAGAAGTTGTGTTTTATGGATGGGCCGGGGCGGATTCCCTGAACCTCTGCCTTTGCGGCAGCGTTCTTTCCGTGAACGCTTTTGCACGTTTACCTGTGCAAAAGGGTTCTTTCGAACCGCCGAGCTTCGCCATTCTGAACCCCTCCTGATTTCGGAACAGGATACGTCAAGGCGACGTCCTTTTTAGGCCAACCCTTCCTGTTTGGAAGGCGACTAACCAACTAGACCACCGGCCCCTGGTGTTTTTGTGTTATTCTGGATATTTAAACATGTTTGATGGGCCGGGCAGGATTCGAACCTGCGATTCCCACCGTTCCCACCTTGCTGGTTGTGAGGGTGGTGTCATAACCAACTAGACCACCGGCCCGTGAATAATACATATAAAAGGAAAGTCTTAATAAGTTTATTGGCATCGTGCCGGGGTGGCGGAACGGCTAACACATGCCGGCTTGCTTACGCAATGCCGGAGTGTCCGGAGAACGCGCCAGACTTGAGGCCCGGATGTGGCGACGCGGCTCTGAGCTGCGCATGAGCGCAAGACATCTGGTGTCCGAAAGGACGTGCAGGTTCAAATCCCAATCCCTTTTACAGGAGGCCAAGGCCTTCCTCAAAGGTCTAGGGCTTACCCCAAAACATAAAGGGATAGGGTGGGAGTCCTGTCCCCGGCGCTTTACTTTTTGATACGATTTAGGGGTTGTAAGAAAGAATATGCCTAAAGTTGTATTAAGTTGTATTAAAATGAAAAACTTAAAGAAGCAATATAAGTTGTTTCAACAACTCTATAATATGAGGATAATATTTGCAGTTATATTGATGTCTATCATTGTTGTTTCTGGGTGTACAAATATTCAAGATATAAATATTCAAGATATTATTCAAGTTGCAGGATACATTGAAGCTGAGGCGAAAGTAGTAGGAATTGAATTGGATGAAAATCTTATATGCAACCCTCGGTGCAATAAAAATCAGGATGATTACATCTTAGTTAAGTTTGAAAGGATAATCTCCATTGATGACCATATTAAAGAAGGTTTTAATCTTGATCTTAATGAAACATACAAAATAAAAACTGACTGCACAGCCAGACCTGCAATAAGAAGATGGTATCCGATGGGGAATAGAACTGAGGATTTAACAGCTTTTAGAGAAGGTGAATATATCGTATGCCCTGGTAATACTATAAGAGTAAGTCAGGTTACAGAAGAGGTTATGCCAGGATTGAAAATTAATGATAGAATTCATTCAAGTTTTTTCTTTAACATTGATACTGGTAAGTTCTTGGACATGAAAAGTTACGAGGTTATATAGGTTTAAAAAGGATATGGATAAATATTGTTACCGATATTGATTAGGGAACCCACAAATCGTATCGATTTGTTTTGTGCCTGTCCCCGGCGCTTATTCTTTTTAAACACACTGTCAAACAGGAGTTATGGCAGAGGTTATAATTGTTCCCACATCGCACATAGCAGCAGAGAGCCTGAAAATGGTTGAGAGGGTTATCAGGGAAGAGGAGCCTGACTGTGTTGCAGTGGAGTTGGACCTCAACAGGTTCATGGCCATGGAGAGTGGTGGGGCCTCCAGCTGGCAGGCCCTGAGGCAGCTGGGCCCCTGGACGTTTTTTGTCTTTCTTGTTTTGAAGAAGGTTCAGTCGTGGCTAGGCCGGAAGGTCGGGATAATGCCTGGTTCTGAGATGCTCAGGGCGGTAAGGGTTGCGGAGCAGGAGGGCGTGCACGTGGAGTTCATAGACAGGGACATAGGCCTCACGCTCCAGAGGCTGAGGAGGGTCTCCTGGAGGGAGAAGGCCAAGCTGGTTTTCTTTCTGTTCAGGGGACTAACCCTTGACAGCGTCATGGCCAAATCAGGAAAGGGGAGGATAGTCAGGCTTGACCTGAGGAGGGTCCCTCCAAGGGAGCTGATAGAGGAGGTGATGGGAATCCTGAGGAGGGAATTCCCAGGGATGTACAGGGCCCTGGTGGCGGAGCGGGACGCCTACATGGCAAGGAGGCTCATGGGCCTGTCAGGAAGGTTTGAGAAGATAGTCGCGGTTGTGGGGGCGGCCCATGCTACGGGCCTAAAGAGAATCCTGGGTCAGGCAGAGGGTTTATAAAACTTTCCCTGTTTAAAGGATTTAAAGGAAACCGTACAATATTATATAGCTGTAAAATAGAGGTTACATGGAGCGAGAGGTTTCCAGGGCGAAAATAGTAATCGGGATCTGCACAAAGAACTGCGAGAAGACCATACAGAACGTGCTCAAGAAGGTGGATGAGGGACTGTCCAGGTTCTATCCGGGCAGGAAGGCCCTTATAGTTGTTTCTGACCTCTCTGAGGATGCAACCAAGGAGAGGGTTGGGGAGGCCGAGACAGGGAATCCGGTCTTTTTCACTAGGCAGGAGGGCGGACCCGGAAAGGGTAATGCCATTAAAACAGTGTTCAGGCTGGCCGATAAAGCAGGGGCCAAGATGGTTGCCCTGGTGGACGGGGACCTGACAAGCATCAAGACCAAATGGGTAAAGGCCCTTGTGGAGCCCATTGAAAAGGGGTTTGACCTGGCTGTCCCCTACTATGAGAGACACAAGTACGATTCAACCATAACCAATCA
>DAOVGQ010000085.1 GCA_030672315.1 Candidatus Aenigmatarchaeota archaeon
GGCTGCAAATTCGCTGGGGTTTAGGAATTTAAGCCACACCTCCCAGTTGGAAAAGCTCGAGCCCACCACGAGGGCCAGGAGGGCAGCAAGCCAGAACAGGAAGCCGTCCCTGGGCTTCTTCCTGCCCCTTTTAAGGGAGCGTCTCCTGGCGATGTAGAGGTTGAGAAAGGAAAAAGCCAGGAACCCCAGGCCGGTAAGAACAGCAAGCATGACCGAGCCAAAGACCACGGTCATAAAAACCTGAGGGTAACCAACTGAATTGAACCACAACCAGTCACCGTACAGGTTGAATATATAGCCTGCAGATATCAGGAAGGCCACGAACAGCAGGCCCAGAAACTGGGTTATCTTCATAGGTAAGAATTGTGGCAAGGCTTTAAATTGGTGACGTTAAATTGTCTGCGTTCGGGAATCTGCTAAAAAATCAGCGTTAGCTGATAGGGCTCGGGAAACCTCAGGTCGTTGTTTATTTCGTTGATAGATTCTGGACTGATTGGTTTCTCATTGTCTTTAATTTGCTTACCGATCAAATCACTATATATAGCGTACACTTTCTTATAATCCTTCTTTCCACGTGGGGTCTCTCCTGCCCACAGCTCCTTCTTGAATTTGACAAAGGCCTCGATGAATTCCTCTCTGCTGGAGATGCCTGGAGGAAGGTCATGTGTTTCGCAGAGACTCTCCATTTTATAGCACTTCACTTCATTAGGAAGAATGTTCCAAACCCGGGCTTCTTTTTCAAATAAATAGGAAGCTATGTTCTTGAGGACTTCTGTGGGCCCGATTCCTTTCTTCTTTTCATGGCCTTCGCCTTCGGTTTCACCTTTAAGTTTGTGCAGGAGCGATTGCTGGAATTCCATGTATCCCTCCTCATCCATTATCAAATCGCTTTCTTCCCCTGGAACATACCTCCCCTCACTATTCAACATGTATGCGGTCTTAGCCCCTGGTTTTTCTCTCTTATGTGGCTTTGCTGCCCCCTGAATAAAGGGGGCGAGCTCTTCCTGACTGAAAAGCGTGACAGGGGTTGGTTTCCTGTATTCTAGTTCCTTGTTCATCTCTTCAAGACCGCTTTTATCACCAACAAATTCCCCTGCTCTTTTCACTGCCAATTTACGTGCCTTTTTATATATATGGGGGACCTGTCTATCGCGGTAGCGCTTATTCAGTAAACCAGTTAAAAGTATTTGCAATTCATCATAGTTATCTGTCTTAAGTGCTTTAGATTTTATCTCTTCAAGTTCATCCTTTCTGGAATGCTTCTCTGGGATTTTGAAATGATTATCAAGGAAGGTCTGCCTTCTCCTTCTCTGCTTCTCTTCGGGTAAAGCTTCATAGTGAAATTTCTTTCCGAGGTCTCTTTCAGTATAAACATATCTCAGTGACCCAATCATCTCGTTTACCGTGGGCAGCCTTTTCCCTGTGAGACTTTCGTCATCCTTTATTGTTTCTGGAAGGCGCCTGCAAAGAGAACCTAACCAGTTACCATATTGTATGCTGTCCATCAGCAGGTCGCTTTCGTGATCTGGGACGTATCTCCCTTTGCTGTTGAGCACATATCTTACAGCCATTTTACCACCAAGATTGTCACTATATAATAGTGACATTAAGGGTTTATAAAGCTTTCCTCATCAGCTTACGGACGCTCTCGCATGTCGCAAGCTGATAAGCAACATGCAGAATCTACAAATACATGTCCAAGAAGTTGGGCCTAGATGAGGTATATGTCTATCTTCTGGCCAGCCTCTATGCCATGCTCTTGGACAAAGCCCGCATTGGCCTCCACCACATACATGGCCGGCTGGCCTGAGCTGTAGCGCAGGCAGTGGCATGCACAGGAAGCCGTGCAGGGCTGCGCATCCTCCTCTATATGAACAATATCCAGGGAGGAATTGATGAATATCATGTCAAGGGGGATGAGCGTGTTCTTCATCCAGAACGAGCGGGGGGAATCCCCCTCAAAGATGAAGAGCATGCCATCATCAGGGGCCAGGTGCTCCCTCTCCATGAGGCCCCCGGAGTGCTCCTCAGGGGTGTCGGCAATCTCCACACCAAGCCTGACAGTCCCCGACAGGCCTGAAAAGGTCACACTGTCCGTCCCGGCCATCTCAGGTTCCCTGGCCACTGGGGCCAGCATAAGAGTTATTATAACTGCCAATAACAACACGAGAAGAACAACCAGCAGTGCCCTTGAAGTAAACAGAATCTTCATGCCTTCTTTTTTAAAACAAGGAGTAATATTAATTAGTGGTTTGCTTCGGGAGGGAAGATATCATGAACAAGAGACATATCCTTCACGGGAGGATAAAGAGGTTCTGGGTTTTCCTGGCGGCTACATCACTGGCGGCCTTTCTGTCAAACAGCGCCATACAGATGCTTCTTAATGGAGAGGTGGACCTTCAGAGTGCGATAACCATGTCCCTGACCCTTGGAATAGTCCTGGCGATAGTTATGTCCTCCCAGCACAAACAGGGCCACCGGGAATAGGAGGTTGCATGGCAAAGAAGAAGGATAGCAGCATTGGAGAGTCCCTTGAACCGGATATAAGGGTTAACTTCAGAAGGCCGTGGGTCATGATAATCACCCTGGTTATTGCGGCCCTAATACTGGCTGCCATATATTACCTGCTGGGTTAGGGGGCCTCTAGGTGCCCTCTGCAACATGGACCCAAATCGGGTTTGAAATGGCGTGGACAAAATCGTGGTATTCCGGGGTGTAGTCACCTCCCCAGACATCCACAGAGAACCAGGTGTCGCTGGCCACTATGCTGGTCGTGTTGGCCCTGTACCTGTTTAGGGATTTTCCGATTTCCTGGATGACGATGCCGTTCTTTATTATCCTGACCCTGCTGAAGGCTGCTGCAGAGCTGACATCCAGGGATATGTTGACATAGTCCCCGTATGATGCATTGACTTCTTCCCCAGGGCCGCGGCCGTTCACGGTGAAGTTGAGAACAGGACCGTTCGTGACATAGAACCTTCCTGAAAGGAGGGCCTCCTTGACAGAATCCTCGGTGAGGTTGCCCTCGATGTACAGGCACTGGTATGAGCTGTCCAGCATGTTCCTGAGGGAGTATGTATTGGTGAAGGGCTTTATGTCGGTCTCCCCAAATGCAGACACATGGTGGCCGTTGTTCAGAAAAACATGCCACTTTTCAAGGGCCTCTTCGTCATCCTGCCTGGTCTGGGTCATGGGAGAGGCCACTGCCAGGCCGTCCCAGCTGGAGATGTCCCATCTCCTCCATTCTGAGCAGTTTCCCTCCTGCATGGGATGGGTTATGTAGGCCACCCCTCCCTTCTCGTGAATGGAATCAATCATGCCCTCCAGGCTGTTGTTATGTTCTATCTGTTCCCTTACCCCTATTGCAACCAGCCAGCCCTCGCAGCTCCCGACAACCTGGCCAGGAATGCACAGGAATCCCTCCTGGGTGGCCTGCTCACAGGAGTCAAGGTGGAGGTCCGCATCCTCCCAGGAGGGGTCGATTATCATTCCCATAAAGGAGAAGCCTGCCTGCCTTGCCGCCTCCAGGGCGGTGTTAATGCTTTCCCTGCCTGCAAGGCTTGAATTGAGCTTGAAGCTGCCGCAGTACCAGTTCTCCCCAGGAGCAGTGAGCAGCGGCTCTGTAATAACATCCAGGTAGCCGCCGGATTCGTTGCCTTCAGTCCAGGCCCCCTGGGCACCCTGTCCTGGCTGGCCAGGCTGGGTGCACCCGCTTGCCATGAGAACCGCAACCACCAGCAGCAAAATCCATCTCATGGGTCAGAACCTCCAGAAGAGGAAGTCGTCTATTGCCTGCCTCTTTATATATATTAGTGAGAGGGCTACTAAAATGATTATCGCGGCCACTGCCACCCAGAGCTGGTTGTAATCGACCTCTATCACAAAGTGTGTGACACACTCCCCGTCTCTGCATCCATACAGGCACGTGGCCTCGTTTATCCATCCCGTTCCCCACTCATTACAGACCTGGAGAATCAGGCCGGCAGCGCACTGACTTTCACCTGGCTCGCAGACATCCCATTCTCCAGGAGGGCCCTCTCCTTCTGGCTCCCCTTCAGGCGGCTGGCCAGGGACCTCCCCTTCCGGGGCTTCGGGCTCTTCACCGGTTACGTTCTCCTCTCCTGCCTCCCTGCCTGTTATTGCAAACCATGAAAGCCCGGGGCTAACGGCCCTGAAATTGAGGCTGGTGTTGTCCGAACCCGTGAGGGTGGTGGGAAGCTCTGTCCAGTTAGCCTCCAGCCTCATCAGACTTATGGTGGTATTGTCTATATTATTCCTTTCTATCCAGGATCTCTTGACAGAGAACTCTACTGTGACTCTGCTTATCCTGCTCCTGTTTGCAGTGGTGGTTATGTTAAGATAGCTCTGGACATTCCCGGGCGGTGTCTCTGACACTCCAGAGGGCTTTGATGAGAATCCCTTGACAACAACATTGCATGTGCCCACTGCCTCGGAAACCTCCAGGGCCACTGAGGTAGCGGATATCCCCACCCTCTCTATCTCCATCACTGCTGGCCTGCCGGGGAGGATGCTTCTCCAGACCTGGGTGGCTGTGGGGTGGCTCTCTGCCCCGCCCCCTCTGCTGCCTCCACCGCCATCATCACATTCCCTGGAGGTGGCGCTTCGGTTGTCAGTGGTCCCGCAGCTGTTGAGGTCAGTGGCCGAGCGGTACTGCCAGCCGTCAGTGCAGGGGCCCCAGTCTCCATAGACCCAGTTCTCCAGGCAGAGTGTGGTGAAGTTCCAGGGGCCTGAGGTGTTGCACACACTCAGATTATCACAGGACGTGATGTTGTAGAAGTACTCGGTCTTCATGGAGAGGTTATCCAGAAGGAATGAGTGAAGGGTGTTAAGGGTGGAGTTCGTCATGTTCAGGGTGAGGTTTGTCTCGTCCCCTGAACCATAGTATATGGCCGAGTCAGCAGGGAAGCTGGTATTCCAGGACACCCCGGCAGAGAATATTCCCGGCTCAATGGTTCTGTTGGATATTATTGTGGGCGTGAGGTCCACTGTCAGCCAATATCTCTCGGTCTCGTTCCAGGCACCCAGGGTATTGTTCATCCAGAATGTGTAGTTCAGATGGCCCTCCACCTGGCCGGTGACGTTCAGGTAGCAGAATCCCTCTGAGGATTTGAGTGTCATATTGAGCTCCCACAATGTCCCATTATCAAGCCTTAAGAGGCAAGTTTCGGGATCCTGCTCTGTAAAGGTGAAGTTTACAGGGAACCAGTCATAATTGGTGACAGAGCTGTTGGGAAGGGTGGGCCCCACTGGCTCCAGGTCATGGGGGATGGGGCCTATGTTCAGGAACCAGGTCCCGTTCCAGGCCAGGTTCCCAGAGGTATCATTGAGCCAGACCGACCAGTTCAGGCCTCCCTGGGACTGGTTGCTGGCATTGAACCAGCACGAGCCTTCGGCCATCTGCATGCTCCAGTTCTGGGCTGTCCCGTTATCGAGGTCCAGGAGACAGGCCTCTGGATTGAATTCATCAAAGCTCATGTTGACCATGAACCAGCTCTGGTTGGTCCATGAATTGTTTTCAGGTGTGGGCAGTATCGGGACTATCCCAGAGGGCGAAGTGGTATCGTTCACCTGCACCATAACGGCCGTGCTGTTGGTCACGTTCAAGGTATCCAGAACCGTGATGCTGAAGTAATAATCTCCCGGTGTGGTATTAACAGAGGCATTGAACACAAACCAGGCCTGGGTGAGGTTGGCTATTATGCCCTCCTCTGTCAGATTAACCCAGGTGAGGTTAACCGAATCGTTCCGGAATATTGCCAGGGAGGCCGAGCTCTGGTTCGAACCAGGAACAAGGGCAAAGCCCCCCGGGAGGGTTATGTTCACCCCTGTAATGTTCACGCTCTGATTGGTGTTGTTTATTGTGAGGTTGAACAGAATATTGGGGGAGCCAGCCTCAATCGATTCGTTGGGAGTCACCCAGGCCCCGAAGTCCGCGGCCCGGACCATGGAGAGAAGTATCACTAGGACAGGGATAATCAGCAGGGGAAAGCATGAGCGATACTGCATATTATTTAGTTATCTCAGCCGCAATAAATAGTTCGGTAAGCCTCTTGGATGCTCTCACACGGCACAGCAGTATCTGCATCCGTACCCGCATCATGTATAGGGGTTTATATCAAATTATCAAATTATCGAATTATCAAATCCCACCCCAAGAATGAAGCTCCTCATAGACGCACCCATGACATGGGCCTCACGGACTATCATAACTCTCACCTGTCTATTGCTCTCACCCCCTGAACTAAGCCTTCTTGTGTTCCCCATGGGCAAGGTCTCGGTACCTGCAAAGGCTCGTGGCTCTCACTTTCCCCTTTAAACTGCCCCCATGGGACAAAATTCCCCGGGGGTCAAATTTCACAGAAGCCTCACTTTCAAAAATTTAATATATACTCCAGTATATATATTATAATTGTTATTGTTTAAAATATACTATCTATTATATATATTATTTAACATTACTTATATTATATATATTACTTAACTATACTTTAAATATATATTTCCTATTCACTTGGTTTCTTGCTGGCCTTCGTCCTGAGCTGTCCCCTTATCGGTTTTCCTCTCGCCTCCGCCGTAGTAGATGCCTATATTGGCTACTATAATCGCAAGGATTATAAAGACAAAGGTGAGCTCACAAAACCCGGACACATAGAGGCTGTAGCAGTTGAGGTAGTAGAACTCTGCAGCGAGCAGGAGAAGCAGGACAAAGGTCCCCCAGACCGTCTTTTTCTTCCTGTGAACGTACTCCCGGATGAGGTGTGGGTCCATGTTAATAGTTGATTGTGAGTGTTAATAAATGCACCGTGAGAGTGAGAGTTATATTCCTCATTTTCGGACATTCAGGCCTTATCGAAATCTTTGGGCGCTCTTGGTAGCGGTTTTATGAAGGCCTGGTCTATGAATTCCCTTGCCTTGTCCAGGCCCATGTGGGTGTATATTGATGTTGTCTCTATCCTCTCGTGGCCGAGCATTGTTTGAATAACATTAAGCGGAGTACCGCTGTTCTGGAGATGGGTTGCATAGCTGTGCCTCAGGGTGTGGGGATGAATCTCCTCGAACTTGCGGATATTGGCGGTCCCTGCATGCATTTTCACTATCCTCCTAATATGACGGTCAGAGAGGGTCCCCTGTTTGGCTCTCCCCTGGAATACATGGCCTTTCCTGTCCTGTATATAGGCCTTCAGATCCTCTGAAAATCCGGCAGGAATGAGAACATATCTGTCCTTCTTGCCCTTACCCTGGACAACTTTAACCATGTTGTTTATAATATCAATATCATCGATATGCAGATCCCTCACCTCAGAATTCCTGAGGCCAAGGTAATACATGCACTTCAGGAGCATGTTGTCCCTTGGTTTCTTCTCTGAAGCCCGGAACATCTCTGCCACCTCAAGTGGTGAGAGAAATCTGGGAAGCTTTCTGGCCATATTTCATATATAGCTGAACTCCCTAATAAAATGTCCTATAAGATGTATTTCCGGACATTTTGCCCTAAAACGGTATCAAGAGGCCCAGGTTGACAAAATAATGAAAAGTAAACCAGAATCTTGGAAACAGCACCAAGGGTCCGTTTCCTGTAGGAAATGAACAGAAAATATGCATTTTAGGGGGTTTTGAGGTCAAATAGGTCAGGTCTGAAGGTGAGATTTGGTATAAAAGGGGAGTTTTCTTGATTGAATATCAATATCGTGTGGTCTGGAGTTCAGTATAACAAAAAGTCCGTTTTTGCGGGAAATAACCCTCACCTTTAAGATGGTTTTTGCTCTACAGCTTTTTGCAGAAGCGGTAGCTCTAAAAAGCTGTACTCACTTTTTGTTGGATTTCCTGTTCTTCTGGTTCTTGGGGGTCTCATCCCTCTCGGCGGATTCTATCTGCCTGAACTTCTTGAGCATGGCCTCGAGATTGTGGGCAATATCCCAGCCGTCATCCGTGAGCATTACGGTCTTTATCCTTCCCTTCTTTTCGAATCTGACAATGCCATATTTCCTGAAGGTGTTGAGTATCTTTATGGTGTGGGAGTAGGTGCAGTCAGCCTCCTTGGAGAGCAGGGTTGCATAGACAGTGGAATCCTTGGAAGTCTTCATCCCGAGGAGTATCCTAGCGGGCTTTTCCCGGAGAAACTGCTCCTCTAGCTTTCTGTTCTTGGATTTCTCGGACCCTGCCATGTGCATCAGCTTTATATTCTCTTGCTTATATCTTGCTTATAAATTGTATTAATATTATATAAATGTTAGGTAACATTAGAATGTATGGCTTTGAATTATTATTTAATTAAATATATTTTATATTATATCTATTTATATGGTTACTATTTATAATACATAATTTGTAATATATTATAATAAATATATACTAAAGTATATATTAAATCCCCACCAAAAGTGAGGATTGGAGCAAAAAACTGCCCCCTGGGGAGAGGGGAGCGAGAGGCGGGCAGTGAGAGAGAATGGGCCCGCATGATATTGATTTCAAGAAAATATGTGTCCAGGGGGTGAGAGTTTTTTCCGTGAACGCTTTTGGGAATAAGTAATATTCGTCGCAGGTAACTGCCTATTGGTTAGTTGGCGAAATAGGTAGTAGTAAAAGGGTTCTATCTCTTCCACTCAAGGATGATGGCCACGAATATGAGGATGAATCCAAGCCCGATGGATTCCAGGAAGTTCACGAGTGAGAGTTCCGGCTGTATGATAAGCTGTGCAGCATTATATACCACGAGTGAGACAGCAAAACCGAATACTATCACGCCCACTATTCCCTTGACCGAGCGCTCCCCAACAGAGATGCTCCTGCCTATCCAGGCAAAGGCACCTGCAAGGAAGAAGAAGTATACCGAGGCAGCTGTGAAGGCCGAGGCAGTCTCCAAGATGCCTGTGTTTATCCATCCAAGGGCTGCTTCATAGCCCCTGTAGGAGGCAAGCATGGCCATGGCCAGCCCCACAATATAACTGAAGAATGCGAACCTCCGCTTGGTGAGGGATGTCTTGAGCTCGCCTATGGCAGCCATTATATAGTCATCAAGCTTGAATCCCTTGAGGAAGAGGTAGACCCCGAATATCCCGAGCACGAAGCGCCATCCCTCAAGCCCGAACAGGGCATAGAGTATCAGGGCTATTGCAGGGAGCCCGAATATCAGCCTGGCATACTTCGGGTTCTCAAGGGACTCCTCAATAAAGTCCTTTATCTTGTAGTATCCTGACTCGAGCTGCTCGGCCTGGCGGACTATCACCCTGTTGACAGAGAGTATGGGGACCCTTGACTGGATTATGGGAAGGATATGCTCGTCCTCGCTCCCGTCGGTCACGAGAAGTGCGGAATCGGGGCGGGTCCTCCTTATAACAGAATCCAGCTGTCTTGAGATTTTCATGTCAGACTCAACACCCACACTCTTGTCGCCCGAGAGCACAGCTACCTCTGTGTGGCAGGTCTTCTTCATTTTGTCATGGAGCCTTACTGCCTCGAACATGGCATTTGAGTCAGAATCCGTAGGGTCGGCAAGGCCCAGGCTGGAGGCTGCCTTGAGCACGCCCTCTCTCCCGATGACAGGCCCCTTGATGCCTGCCTTCTCCCCTATGTCATTATCCCTGTCCACGCTGAGGACAAGAACCCTTTCCATCTTTTCCCTGCCGGCCATAGAAAACACCTGCTTAATCCGGATTTGTCACTGTTATAGGGAGAAATTAAAGCTAAACAATTTAAAGCTATTTTTTTGGCTTGCTCTTCATTAGATTTTCAATATATCCCTTCATTTTTCCTCTAATAATCCTGCCCTTCATCTTTCTAGATGTTTTTACTGCACGATCTATATCGGGTCTTTCTTCGGACAATAAATCGAAGGTATGAGAGCCTCCATCACCCAGGTAGTGAAATCTCAGGGATTTAGGCTTGAGTCTTTTACACACATCCTTTACATAAAAGGGCAAAACAGATGCATCAAGGCCGGCCAGCTCCATCTCCCAATGCAGGTTTCCTTCTCCAATTCCTTCTAACTTGCATTTTTTACCAAAAATTGTACCGCAAGGTTTATATCCCTCAAATGAGATATCATATCCAGGATCTTTGGGGGCTTCCGCGACGGGTTTCGGAGGGACCATGGCCTCAATATCAGCTGGGGGTTTTGGCTCCAGTGTCTTTTCAGGTTCCGATGCCTTGATTTTTGGCGGCTCTTTGATAAAATCAAAGCCTTTTAGAGTAATTCTTTCATTTTCTTTAAGTTCATCCCTAAATTTAAGTATGTTTTCATAAGTAGTATTTGAACCGATTTCTATTGGATAAGACCCTATCAAACTTTTGTTTTTACTCCTTTGAACAGGTTCATGTGATTTCATGTAGCAAAAATGACCTAAATCATAATCATCAAGGAGAGAAAGAATTATGCCTTTTGCATCCGCAAGGTCTTTCTTTCCTTCAGAGTGTATATATATCCTGATCTTGCAGTTGAAATGCTCGTCTTCCATGAAATCACCATACCCATTGCTAATCTGAAGTCTGGTATGATTCTTGTGTTTTATTTTGTTTTAAATAGTTATGCAGCCTGCCTGGCCTTCCCGGCCTTTTTCCCTTTCCTGTGCAAAGTGATGGCCATCCAGAATATGGCTATTATGATGCCTATCACGAAATAGAGGGGGTTGATGGACATGTTCAGCCCGGAAATGTAGCTGGGAAGGTTCATGATGTTGGCAGGAAGATTGGTTAGCTGATAGTTCATGGTGGGTATGAAGTTTTCCCGCAGGTGCGGGTTCACAAGGAATATGTATATAAGGATTTCCCCGAGGATTATGATCTCTGCCATTATGAGGAGCCTCTTCTTTGTAAACTTAAGGTGGAGGGGCTTGCCCTTCTTTTTAGGCTTTTTCTCTTCCTTGGTCTTCTTGGGCTTCTCCTTCTTTGGTGCAGGAATCCTGAGCGTGGGCTCCCCGGCCACCGGATAGTGCATCTCTATCATGTGGTGGTCTTCCAATATGCTTCCCCACTCCTCGACAAGCTCCTTTTTGACCCTGAACCTCTTGGCTGCTGCCGAGAGCTTGACGCTCTTATTCTGGGCGATATGGCTGTAAAGCCTGTCGATGTCTGTTGAGAGGTATTTTATCCTTCCCCTCAATCTGAATGGAGACCTCTCCAGGCTGACCTGCCCCGGAATCTCATATATACCGGTTTCGGGCTTCTCCTTCCTGAGGGCATCTGCTTCTTTTCTGGCTTTCCTGGTCTTCCTAGCCTTGGCCAATGAAACACCTTGTTATATTATTTTCTCGCCAGAATATAAAACCCAGAGTCAATCCTCGAAGTTGGTTAATCCGGGCAATCAGACAGAGCATGTCGCTTCTGTGCAGGGGGGGCTGAACCAGAATTGAATGAAGATGATGGATAGATAGACTGAGACTATGGTGGAGGCTATGACCAGAACTGTGAGTGTGGTGTTGAAATTCCTCTCGCTGTACAGGAACCTCCCAAGCCTGACCATCCCTATCTTTGTCAGCCATGCACACAGGGCAATCCTCATCCTGTTGTCAAAGGAGACAGAGCAGCGCTTCCTCCTGAGCTTGTCCATGAAACATGTCCAGGCCTCCTTCAGGTAGAGCCTGTATCTCGGAAAGAATATGCCTGCGACTGCAAAATAGGTAATCAGCGCCAGGCACGGAATGCAGAATATCACCATTTTATCATCCATCCTTATTTCTTGGCTTTCCCCCTGTCCCTCTTGCTTGCTGTCTTGTTGAGCTCAGCGAGCAGGGCCTTCAGGTCGATGTTGTAGGTCTTTGCAATCTCCCCTATCTTGAGTATTCCCATCTCATAGACAGCCATGGGGCAGTGCAGGCAGGGTATTTTGTACTTTTCGAGTATCCTGTCTGCCCCGGGTTGCTTCAAAACCTCTGCCAGGGTTGTATTCCTTGTTATCTTTGCCATGTCTTTTCACCCCTTTTCAAATCATTCTCCCTTTATTTCAGCTTCAGGCATCCCTGCCCCTTTTCTTGTAGTAGTCCTTTATTGCTGCGTGCAGGGCCTCTGATGCCAGGTTCGAGCAGTGCATCTTGATTGGGGGCAGGCCCTTGAGAGCCCTTGCAACATCGCTTCTCCCTATCTTCAGGGCCTCATCCAGGGTTTTACCCTTCACCAGCTCGGTTGTCATCGAGGATGTGGCGATGGCGGCCACACACCCGAATGTCTGGAATTTTATGTCAGATATTATCTCCTTGCCGTCCTGTTCCCTAATCTTGATGAACATCTGCATGACGTCCCCGCATATCGGATTCCCGACCCTGCCAATTCCGTCTGCAGCCCTCATCTGGCCCATGTTCCGCGGATGCCTGAAATGCTCCATTACCTTTTTGCTGTACATGCCATCCCCCTAACCCTTAAATACCCTAACCCTTAAATACCCTAACCCTTAAAGGGGCTTATCTTCCTCAGGGTCTCGACAGATTCCCTCAGGGCCTCCAGGGTGTATTCTATTTCATCCCTGGTGTTGTCCCTGCCAAGGCTCATCCGGATGCTACCGTGGGCCTCCTCTGGCTTTAAGCCAATCGCCATCAGGACATGGCTTGGCTCCAGGGATTTGGAGGAGCATGCAGATCCTGTTGATGCGGCAATGCCCTTTAAATCAAGATGGACAAGGAGGGACTCCCCCTCTATATATCTGAAACAGAAGTGTGCAAGATTGCAGAGCCTTTGCTTTCTCGGGCCGTTCAGCCAGGAATCCTCTATCTCCAGGGCGCCGTCAATAAGCATGTCCCTGAGCCTGGTCATGTGTTTGATATGACTGTCCTTCATGATTTCCGCGGCCCTGGCAAAGCCCACGATACCAGGGACATTCACGGTCCCGCTCCTCAGGCCGAACTCGTGGCCACCGCCGTGCATGAGCGGCTCTATCTCAACGCCCCTCCTGACAAAGAGACCGCCCACCCCCTTGGGCCCGTAAATCTTGTGTGAGTTTACGGTCAGCAGGTCTATATTCTGCTTCTCCAGGTTTATCTCGGCCTTTGTGAAGCTCTGGCAGGCGTCTGTATGGAAATACACGCCCTTGTCATGGCAAATCTCTCCGATTCCCTTCAAATCCTGCAGTGTCCCGATTTCGTTGTTCGCGTGGATTATCGAAACAAGGACTGTGTCCTTCCTTATTGCCTTCTCCAGGTCGCTCAGGTTGACAAAGCCCTCCCTGTCTACAGGAAGGTACGTGACCTCGAATCCCTGCCTCTCAAGCCACTTGCAGGAATTGAGCACGCAGTCGTGGTCTATTGCGCTTGTGATTATGTGTCTTCCCCTCTTCCTGTTCGCGAAGGCCACGCCCTTGAGGGCGAGGTTGTTTGACTCGGTTCCGCCGGAGGTGAAAGCCAGTCTGTGGTCCCTGGCCCTGACCTTCCTTGATATGGTCTCCCTGGATTTGGACAGGGCCCTCTCGGCCTCCCGGCCGAGATGGTGGAGGGAGCTGGAATTTCCAAATCTCTCACCAAGGTAAGGAGACATGACCTTGATAACCTCGGGATCAACCCTGGTTGTTGCTGCATTGTCAAGATATATCCTGTCAGGTTTCATTTGCCGCACCTCACTGGGCAGTATTTTCTGACGTGCTTCTCGACTATTTCCAGCATCGGAATCGCGGTTTCCCTGTTGAGCGAATATACCCTCTGCTTGCCGTCCTGCTTCACATTCAGTATGTGGCATCTGCTCAGGTGGGCAAGGTTATGGGACACCGCGCTCTGCTCCCCGCCAATCCTTCTGGCAATCTCTGTCACGCTGAGGGGCCCATCCCTCAGGGCCATGATTATGCCGAACTTGGAACTGCTGGCAAAGTTCATGAAAAAGTTATTATATGACTTATATTTCATATGAATTATATTTCAGGTAAACTTTATAAAGGTTTTGGCCGGAAATCGATCAGTTCGGTCAAGGTCAGTGAAGTGTTTAAAAACTTTCTTACTGTTATAGATTATGGAAAGTTACTTTGGATTGTTTGATAGGGGAGAATTAGTTTATGTTCTTTGTCTGTTTGAAGATCTGGGCAGTCTGCAGTAGTATGGAAAGGAGGGGCTAGAAATGAGAAGAATTGAAGAAGATGTTTATAGGGGATTTAAAGACAGGCATCATTCAGAAGACAAAAAATAATCTTCTGTTAAGTGACTAACCAGCCTTAGAACGGTATCAGGGCGAACTCGGGCACGAAGTCGCAGGCCCCGCCCATGCACCTTGCGAAGCTCGAGACAATCAGCCTGCAGGTCTCGACATCGGTGGTGTTGGAAATAAGGAGGCTCCCTTCATAGGTTACGTTGCAGACAAAGTCCTGGTTGTCTATTATGCTGTATTCTCCTGTCCCCAGGACATCAAACCTGTAGGTAACAATGCTGGAATTGGTCTCTGTGACCTCTCCCAGGCAGTCGTCTGATGTCCAGCACTCCCGGCAACGCTCATGTGTGGGGTCGCATGCGATTTCCGGGGGATGGCAGTCCTCATTTATGTACTCGAAGGAGGAATCGCCTGCCTGCTCGGTATAGGTATAGCGGCAGGGAGTTGCCTCGCACCACCACCCCAGGCAGGGCTTGACCTCTTCCTCGATGATTTCCCCACCCTCATCAACCATCATATCGACCTCTTCCGGGCCCCCCTCGCCCTCTACAACAAAGCTTATGTTCCAGCAGGGCCTCCAGTGGACATGGCAGTTGCCTAAGGAGTCGCACACCACGCAGTCCTCCATGTACTCCATGCCGGGGTCTGCCCCTGGGTAGCGCTCTGTCACAAGGTCCCTTATCCGGGGCTCGTCCAGGACGATTGCATACCTCCAGATGCCCAGCATGTCCATGGCCATGAATATTATGAAGGTCAGAGTAATTATTCCCAGCAGGGTTGTCTTGCTTGGCATCACATCAGCTCCGTGAGGTTGTATCTGGCCGCGTTGGCGGTGTCGAGCCTGAACCAGTCATGGAGACCACGGACAGCCTGGCCGTTTATGGTCTCGTCAGAGAAGTACAGGTAGGCTATCGAGACCTGGTTTGTCTTGACACCCAGCTGCCTCTCCTGGAAGGCCAAAAGGTTCACAAAGGTCTCCATGCCCATATCAATTCCTGTAAGGTTCTCCTCAAGGCGCTCCATAATGGAGGGCCCGCCTCCTGTTGCAAAGGGGGTGTAGTAGCCATGCTCTATAGCCTCGTATATGGGGAGCGACCAGATCCCGCCTGACTGGTTGTCTATATTTATCTCGGTGTATCCTGACCACTGGACTGTCCTGTTCACAGAGTCCACTGCCCCTGTGGCCCCGACAAGGTGGCAGGTAACGGCAGGGATTCCAGAGGTCTCCCCCACTACCCCGGCAAAGCCAGTTATGACCGCGGCATCGTGGATGACAAGTATCTTGTCTGCCTTGTCCGGGTCGTCGTAGTCAAACGTGACCTCGCCTGAGCAGCTGCCGTAGCCAGAGCCCGAGGCCATCTTTATTGCATGGTACGGGTAGGGGTACGGAACAATGGAACGGCCCACGAATCCCATGGTATTAACGGGGAATATCGGGTCTTCAATTCCCGCAAGGGATATCGTGGCCTCCTTGGTAATTCTCCTGCTTATTCTGCATATGTCAGAGTAGTCCGAGACATTGATGTCAAGGACTGCAGTAAGCTTGGTGTTGAGGCCGTCAAGGTTTGTCACCACAGGGTTTCTGTAGCTTAAGTCTACATTGAAACCGAGCTCAAGGGCCTCTATCTTGTCTATCCAGCCCTGAATGGTGTTGTTCTCCATGACAAAGACATACTCTCCATAGAGTGTCCCGTTGTTCATGAGCTCCTCCATTCTCTGGGTTGCGTTGTCCAAGGGCTCTCCCTCCTTTATCACATGGTTTGTGGCTGCCAGGAAGGCCCTCTTCCCTGATATGGACATGGCCTGTTCAAAGTCATTCTCTATGCCCCTTTCCACCTCGTGGAGCTGGTCTGCCAGAACCTTCTCCAGGGAGCTGTACCTTATGTTCTGGGATTCTGTCACATAGTAGGCAATGAAGAGTATGACAGGTATGGAGAGCAGTATGGCTATGAGGGAATATACCTGGGCCTTCCTAACATGGCTTCTTTCACTCCTAGTTACATTAACTCTTCTGGCTAGTTCCATACCCTTACCTCCATCTCCACAGGCCCCCACATGGTCGGGACACCGGAGACTGAGTTGACCTCGGTCTCTATGCTCGTTGCGACAGCATATTTCCCAAGGACATCGTTAAGCCTTCTTATGGCATCGTCAAGTGCACCCTGCTCTGTCTCATTCACCAGACCGTAACCGACACTTGAGGGGATCCACAGGGCATACTCCAGGGATGACTCCGGAAGGATGTAGCAGTCTTCGCAAACATCATCGGTATTAATAAAATTATTGCCTGACTCATTGAAATATAAGGGGTCAATATATATTGAAGAGGGTATTGCCCTGGGGACAGGTGTTGTAAATATCAGCTGCGGACTGTCTCCCTCAGGCCACACCGAGATGTTCACGGTATTGCTGAAAAGCTGGGCAACATGCTCAAATACCTTTTCCAGCACATTGCCGTCGAATGTTATGTTATAGAGCTTCGGGTTTTCAAGAGGGCCTCCCATGTTTTCAGAGAGAGTTACATCCACGTATCCGTAATAAAGCTTCTCCCCCGGAACTTCATACTCGAACTCTATGTAGGATGAGCCATCGGGGTCAATTAGGGGATCTGAGTACAGGATTGTCTCGCCCTCCCCCTTAAAGTCATCGAACTGCCCCCACCAGGTGTTGGTTATTCTGTAATTCAGCTGGACAAGAATCCAGTTGGTCCCCTCTGAAGTCATGTTGGTGAAATTGTATGTCACGTCCACTATCCCACTTGGGGGTGCGTCGAATGAGGTGTAAAGGCTGTCATTGAAGTATATGTTGACATCATCCCTGTCAGCCACGTCGTCGATATCCTCTGCCCTTATGTGAACTGTGACGTTTCTTACTACAGCGTTCCTGGGTATGTAGAAAGGGACAAGCGCCCATACTCCGCTCTTCTCAAATCCAATCTTGTCCGACACGATATGATCGAAGTATACCCTTTGCTTCTCTATTGCAGAGGCGT
The DNA here is from genome assembly GCA_030672315.1 of Candidatus Aenigmatarchaeota archaeon. The sequence continues at coordinate 17,069 of DAOVGQ010000085.1, forward strand.
TCTTAACCTCTTCTGTCTGGTGTGTTACCTCAAGCCTCATGCCCGGGTGTATGTGCGAATTGTAGACGTTGTTCTTGAATCTCAGGTAAATTTCGTTGTCGCCCGACACTATGACATCAGTAACTTCTGCTATGCCGAATGCTCCAGTACCTGTCGACCTCGTATCCTCATGAATCCAATCAATCCTGTTCTTGACATTGTTCCCGTTGATAAAGAGGTTCTCAAACTCGTCCGCACTAGCTCCGTAGTGGACTGAAATATAGAAGGTCGCATTGATTATCTGCGTGGCATTTAGATTGAACCTTTTCCATACCTCAAGCTTTCCTCCCACGTTTCCCGCACCCTCTATGTGAAAGGGAAAGACATCTGTGGTGTTCTTCTTTATCTTAGATGCCCATGCCCTGGCCAGGTAGCCCTCCACAGGCTCCCCCCTCTGGATTCCCGAGACTATGGTGGAGAGCCTGGCCAGGTAGCTCCCCTCATCAGGGCCTCTCTGGTAGATTGTGTCGTCTCCCAGAACAACCATGTAGTTGCAGCTTGCAGGTAGGGTGCTGTTCAGTATCTGGCCTGTTATGTTTGATGCATAATCCTGCATCGTGGCATTGTCAGTTGCCCAGAAGGAGCCCAGTATGTCCAGGAGGCTCTTGTCCAGGTCCTCCTGGGTCAGGATGCCAGTGTCCTGGTAGTACTGTATGACCTCAAAGTCCTGGAGCTGCTCCATGCGGGCGTTCTCCAGGAGCATGAGTGTGTCCTTTCCCATGTGGTAGAGTCTCTGGTACCTGAGCTCAGGGGCGTAATAGGTCATGGAGAGACCGCCCAGGAACATCACAAGGGTGAGTATCAGGCCTATGGCTATTATCGCGTCCAGGGACAGCAGGAATCCCCTCATGGTATGGTTATGTTGGTCAACCTTGGCCATTGATATATAATTAATTAACAGGCCTAATAAAGCAGGCTCATCTAAATGCTTATAAGTTTAGAATCCAAGAGAAGAGCATGGATTTAAAGAATTTTCTTCACAAGACCTTTGGGAAGGACCTGTTCACCCACCTCAAGAGCAACGAGATTTATGAGGAGAGGGTAAGGGCCGAGAAGGGGATAGAAAGGATATCCGATGAGATAAAGACCATCCAGGACAAGATAAGGACGCTCATGCTTGAGAGCAAGGGCCAGCCAAACACCCTGAAGCTCCTCAATGTCTCCAAGATAAAGGCACTGAGGCTTGAGAGCAATGCAAAGCAGCAGGAGGCAGAGGATCACCTCAAGCATCTCCAGCTCCTTCTTCTTCTTGAGGCCATGAAGGAGCACCACAAGGCAGAGGAGCACAGCGAGGTTGTAGAGAAGATCCTGAACTCTGACGTAGAGAGTCTCAACCAGCTACTCTTTGACACCGATGTGAAAGAGGCCATGGAAGAGGGCAAGATGGATGCAGTCAAGGAGAAGCTCGCAAGGGTCTTTGCCAGGGAGGACATCCCCATGGACAAGGAGTCCCAGGACATACTCAAGGCCATAGAAGACCTGGAGAGGGTGGACGAGGAGACTGCCCTGAGGATGGCAGGCCAGAGGGCCAGGGAG
>DAOVGQ010000084.1 GCA_030672315.1 Candidatus Aenigmatarchaeota archaeon
GTAAAGGTAAGACCCATGCTGGACTCCCATTCCTGGTCGCCTGCGCCCATGAGGGTGGCAATGGCGTCTGTCCCCTTGAGGTCAGTCATCTTCTCTGCGCCAGCTGCCATGATTACATCATACCTGCCGCTCTGTATGGTAATGCATGCATTCTTGAACGCCAGGGCCCCGGAGGCGCAGGCTGCCTCGAACCTGGTGGCAGGGATCGGGGTCAGCCCTGCATGGTCAGCTGCCAGGGCACCTAGGTGCTCCTGGCCAATAAACCTGCCTGCAGACATGTTGCCCACGTAGAGGGCCTGGATGTCCTTGCCGTCCAGTTTGGAGTCTGCAAGTGCGAGGGCTCCTGCCTCTGTGGAGAGGTCCCTCAGGGAGCGCTCCCACTGCTCCCCGAACCTGGTGTATCCCACGCCAACGATGGCGACCCTTCTAGTCATCAAAACCACTTTTTAATGTATATTCTGCCATGAGCTTGTTTCTGTGTATCTCAGCAGGGTCTCGTAGAGGCCAGCTGAACTTATCCGGAGCTTTATCTCCCCTGTAGATTGTGGCTTCCACCCTTCCATCTGAAGGGGTTATACTGTAATATCCTGTACAGGATACCTGTTGGCCGGTTCTCTCTGCATAATTTATGTTTTTTTCCATGTCATCTCTCCATTCTGGCCAAACCTTATCGAATTTATCAAGGAAGTCTTTACGTGCACCCATAAAATCACATCTTGAGCTTGCCCCGAAGCTTCACATACATGCCGTAGTCTATGTTGGTCTTTCTGGAGATGTAGTGCTCTGTGCTGGGGGCTTTGTCTCTCCTCTCCTTTGTCTTGTCAGTGGCTGTGAAGGAGAAGGCATCCGAGCCTGCTCCTGAACCATAGGATACCATGAATATCCTCTGGCCGGGCTCTGCAACATCCAGTATGTTGGCCAGGCCCAGAGGGGAGGAGCCTGAGTAGCAGTTGCCAATCCTTGTGACCACAAGGCCCTGCTTGAGCTGCTCCGGGGTGAAGCCCAAGAGCTTGGCTGCTGTGGTGGGGAACTTACCATTGGGCATGTGGAAGACAACATAGTCATAGTCACTGGGCTTGGTTCCGGTCTTTTCCAAGAGCATCCTGGCAGCAGAGGTCACGTGCTTGAAGTAGGCAGGCTTGCCTGTAAACCTTGCCCCGTGCTTGGGGTAGTCCTCCATGTTCCTCCTCCAGAAGTCAGAGGTGTCTGTGGTGAATGAGCAGGTGTCATCCAGGACAGCGAGGGGGTCCCCGCCTATTATAAAGGCCGCACCGCCGGCTGCTGCTGTGTATTCAAGGGCGTCTCCGGGCCTGCCCTGGGAGGTGTCAGCGCCTATTGCCATGCCGTGCTCAATCAGGCCTGCCTTGACCAGGCCGTAGCAGCACTGGATGGCTGCTGTCCCTGCCTTGCAGGCAAACTCAAAATCTGCCACCATGAGGCTGTTCCCCAGGCCGAGGGCCTCGGCCACAACCGTCCCGGACGGCTTCACAGCATAGGGGTGGCTCTCGCTGCCCACATAAATGGCGCCTATTGATGTGGGATCTATGCCTGCGCGGAGGAGGGCGTTCTTGCCTGCCTTGGTGCTTATAGTTATGGTGTCCTCGTCCATGTCAGGGACGCTCTTCTCGTGAATCATGAGGCCCCTCTTGTAGTTCTCGGCGTTCTCTCCCCATACCCTTGCAATCTCCTCGACAGATATCCTGTACCTGGGGACATAGGCCCCGTGGCCCACTATTCCGATTTTCATTCTTTTTCACCTTAGGTTTGCAATACTGACAGAATAGTATATATAGGGCAACGAAAGGTTTTTAAATGCCCGGACCCCTGTTCGACAATATAAGAACATAACAACCCGAATCAAGAGTGTCTGCGGGGTCCGAGGAAGGCCGATGTCGAAAGAGTGTCTGCGGGGTCCGAGGGGTAATCTTATATTTATAAAGGTGTCAATTCTGGTTATGAGCAAAACCATACTCGCCATTCATGACGGGCACACTGCCACAGCTGCCCTGATTAGGGACGGGAGGACACTGGCCTGCCTCAGTGAGGAGAGACTCAACAGGGTAAAGGAGTGGGGCGGCGTCCCGGGATTGGCCATAAAGGAGGTCATGAGGGTTGCCGGTGTACAGCCAGAGGAGATTGACAGCGTGGTCGTTCCCTCCCTGATAAACCCCATAACAACCATGGAGGCCGGAAGGAGGAGCCTTCCCAGGAGGGTGTTCGGCCAGTCCTCAAGGCTCGTTCCCAAGGGCATTCTGCGCTCTGACAAGTGGGTGGGGCCTGCCGTTGGGGTTCTCAAGAGATTCAGGCATATCGAGGATATAAGGAAGGTCCTCAAGGAGCTTGGGATAAGGACAGAGATTGTCTTCTGCGAGCACCACCTGGCCCACGCTGCCACTGCATACTATCCTAAATGGTTCAGAAAGAGGAAGGCCCTGGTTATAACAGCAGACGGCTCGGGTGATGCTGTCTCTGCAAGCATCAATATAGGCGACGGGTTTGAGATAGAGAGGATTTTGAACATATCGAACTACAATTCCCTGGGCGAGCTTTATTCCAGGGTGACAGAGTTCCTGGGCATGAAGCCCCTCTCCCACGAGTACAAGGTTATGGGCCTGGCCCCCTATTCCAAGGAGGAGCACATCCAGAGGGCCTATAATGAGTTCAGGAAGATGGTGAGGATAAGCCCCAAGAACCCCCTGGTCTTTGAGAATGTGAGTGGGGTCTGGAAGTGGCAGTACCTGCAGAAGCTCCAGAGGGTGTTTGAGAAGGAGAGGTTTGACAACATAGCGGGGGGGCTTCAGAAGTTCTTTGAGGAGATAATGGTGAAATGGATTGGAAACATCATGGAGCACTATGATATACATGACATCTGCCTGGCAGGCGGCCTGTTCATGAATGTCAAGGCCAACCAGAGGATTCTTGAGATGCCTGGAGTGGAGAACTTCTTTGTGATGCCTTCATGCGGGGACGAGAGCCTGGCCATCGGGGCAGGGCTGTGGCAGTACGTCCAGCTCTGCAGGGGGGACGGCATCAGGCCGAGGATAGACCCCCTGGGGCCGCTCTATTATGGCCCTGAATACACAGAAGGTGAAATAGAAAAGGCCATCAGGGAAAGCGAACTCAAAAGGAAGTGTAGGGTGGAGAAGGTCGGGGATATTGACGGTTATGTTGGCGAGAGGGTCGCCCGTGGGGATGTTGTGGCGAGGTTCTCGGGGAGGTGTGAGTGGGGCGCCAGAGCCTTAGGAAACAGGAGCATACTGGCTGATGCAAGGAACAGGGATGTTGTGATGAAAATCAATGAGGCTGTGAAGAACAGGGACTTCTGGATGCCCTTTGCCCCGAGCATTATGAAGGAGAGGGAGGGGGATTATATAATCAATCCAAAGGGGTTCCTAGCGCCATACATGATTGTCTCGTTCAACACAACAGAGAATGGCAGAGAGATTCTCAGGGCAGCGATCCACCAGTACGACTTCACTGCAAGGCCGCAGGTTGTGGAGAAATCCTGGAGCCCGGGCTACCACAGGGTCCTGAAGAGTTTTGAGAACGAGACGGGGGAGGGCGGCTTCCTCAACACATCCTTCAACCTCCACAGCTATCCCATTGTATGCTCACCCCAGGATGCCATAAGGACCCTAAAGGTCACAGGCCTGGAGAACCTGGCTATTGGGGACTGGTTCATAAGCAAGAAGTAGCATGCTTGCTAGATGCTGTCGGATTTGAGGATTCTCACGACCTCAAAGGCCTCGGCATGGCTCACTGAAGTGGCAAGCCCCCTGAACTGGCTGAGGCCCCGGATGGCGTTAATCTTCATGTAATCCTTGCTGTTCTGGGTGGTGAAGTTGTTGAGGAGCTCTATCTTCTTTTCGATGTAGCTGCTGATGTCCACATAGTAGTTGGGGCTGAAGTTCAGGTAGAGGCTCGGGGACTCATAGGCGAATATCTCAGGGACGAGCCTGGCTGCAACAAGGGTCGCATAGGCTGTGTTGCGGTGGTCCTGGTGGGTGTCCTTGACAGAGTGGGTGTAGACCCTCCTTGGATTCACATCCTTGATGATGGCCTCGAGTTTCTCTATCAATTCGTGGCTCTGGGGTACTGCTGTGTCAGGGTAATCAAAGATGTGGAGTTTTGCCCCGATTCTTCTGGCAGATTCCCTGGACTCCCTGGTTCTTACCTCTGGGTCACCTCCCTTCTCGCCCCTGCTTAGGATTACAAAGGTTGCATTGTCTCCCCTCTTGATGTGCCGCATGATTGTTCCGGCACAGCCGAACTCTATGTCGTCGGGGTGTGCGCCTATTGCAAGTATATTCATACTATCACCTGTCTTGTTTCAGTTTGTCAATGACGGCATGTAGTCTGTCACCATCCGTCTTGTTTCAGTTTGTCAATGACGGCATGTAGTCTGTCACCATGTGCTTTTTATTTTTTCGCTATCCTGTTCTCGAAGACTCCTTCCTTCCAGTTGATCTGGGGGATGCCCTTACCTGAGAGCATCCTGTAGAGGAGCTCTGCTGTGTTGGCACCAGCCTCTGCGGTTATGGGCAGGCCACCGGAGAACCTGGGGTTTATCTCCACCAGCTTCATTTTGCCTGAGGTGTCTGCCTTGAACTGGATGTTTGCCGGGCCTATAAGTCTTAGAATGCTGCATAGCTTTTTAACGTTTTCCTCTATCTCGGGGTACCTTTGGGTCTCCCCCCTGGTGGAGATACCGGCCCTGACCTCGAGTCTCTTTCTGGGGACTGTCACAACAGGGTTGCCCTCAAGGTCGCAGAGCACATCCACTGTGTATTCCTGGCCCGGGAGGTGCTCGCAGAAAACATTGTCCCTGTTTATCAGCTCCCTGGGGATTTCCATATAGTTCTGGAAAAGACGGGTGCCCCTGCTGCCCCGGCCCTGCCTAGGCTTCATGAACACAGACCCGGGGCCGAACACCGCAAGCTCCTGGCGGCTGTCAGTAACAACGTATCCGGGGCAGAAGGGCTCGTCCCTGACCCTCTCATAGAGGAGGGCCTTGTCATTGCAGATCTTGATTGTTGTATAGGGAGATACTACAATCCTTGCATTGAAGTGTTCGGGTCTGTAGGAGAAGACCAGGAGCTCCTCGTCAACAGTGGGGATGACCATGTCTATGCTCTCCCTCCTTATTATTTCGTTTATGCCACGCTTGAAGGCGTCCTGGCTCCTGGCGTGCGGGACAGTATAGAACCTCACCCCTGAATTGCCTGTCCTGACCAGCTCCTCCCTCTTTTTGGGGTTGGAGTCGCAGGCAGCTGCAACAGAGCCCCCTGGAAGGAGGTTCACCACATTTGTTCCTGCAGGCCCGCCAAGGCCGGTAACAAGTATCCGCATGCCATCACCTAACCAAAGAGCCATATAAGCCCGAGGCACCAGAGCGCATAGAG
>DAOVGQ010000089.1 GCA_030672315.1 Candidatus Aenigmatarchaeota archaeon
GGCCAGGCAGGACAAAGTCAGCGATTAATTTAAACCCCCCTGGCAATTATATCCAGATAGCCATGAAGCTTGACATCAAGAAGTTCGCAGGGAAGGTAAAGCCCATAAGGGACACTGACACATATTCTGTGCATGACCTTGAATACCTTGACCACCTCAATGTATCCATGACCATACTCCATCCAGGAAAGGCCACCCAGGGGCACGAGCACGAGGGGGTGGACGAGGTCTATGTTGTGATGGACGGTAGGGGAGATCTCCAGATGGATGAGAAGCGCTTCCCAATAGAGACAGGCGACATCATCCTGATAAAGGGTGGGATATTTCACCAGACCTTCAATACGTCCAAAGAAGACCTGGTCTTTATCTGTATCTTTGAGAAATACAGGGGAAGGGGCAAGTAGGTCTTTTCCTGAACTTCCCCGCAGATTTATTCTTTGAACAACGCCAGGATAAGGGACACTAAGGCAGCCGCTATGAATGTTGCCTGCAGGAACTGAATAGCTCCAATACCCGGCAAGACCAGAAGAAGCAGGATTACAGGGGCAGTCCTTCCCATGTTCAGCCAGAAGTGCCTGAACACCACGCTCCTGGCAGGCCCGTTCTCCTTGGCAAAGCGCGCAAAGTCAGCGAAAATAGAGACTGTGAATGAGGTTATCACAAAGCCCCCGAGGAGCGAGAGAATCATGAATTCGATCTCTGATGTTGCGAGGGCCCTCATTATCCAGAGCACTGCACAGAAGAGGCCTGCTGCCCGCGTAACCCTCCTTCTGCCCCCGATTGTGTTGCTGATTCTTCCCACAATCAGGGTGAAAAGGAGCATGCCAAGGCCCATGAGGGATGCCGCTATGCCCAGGGATATAAACCCGTAGCTCAGGAAAACATAGAGTCCCCAGAAAGTTAAATCAGCCATGAATATGCTGCCCTCTGCGAAATAGTAGGCCATCCGCCTTCTGTCAAGAAGGAGGTTCAATCCCCTAATCCTGAAGCCCTCGCTCTTGTAGTCGCTCGAGAGGAAGAGCGGGACAACCGAGGCAAGCACGAGCATAACAGACAGGATGAACAATACATTGAAACCGAGCAATGTGAGCACCACAGCACCTGCAACCGGCCCGACAACCGCTGATATGTGCGGTATCCCAAACAGCAGGCCGGCCTCCTCACCCTCCCTCTTCCTGTCAGATATCCTGACGTATTCTGTGGTTATGGAGGTCCAGTAGAGGGATGCAGAGATCCCAAACACTACGGCCGCGGGATAGAGGAGCCCCGGCAGTGCACTTATGTTCATGACTATAGCAAGAAAGGATATGAAGAGCGGGGACCTTAACAGTATGGTATGCTTGACCCCTATTTTTGCGTTTATCCTGGCCGAGAGCGGTCCCAGAAGCATGGCCGAGAGCCACTTAATTAGCTCGAATAATATGACCTCATAGAAGCTAAACCCAGTTTCAATAAGATATGCTGGTATGAATATGCTTATAATGGCGAGGGCCAGGGACTCTATTGCCTGGTTGGTATAGACCTCCTTGAGCTCCTTCTTTATGTGAAAAATCTTGTGTATCCTGTAGATGCGGTGCATGCATGAATCACCGGGCTATACATCTATTGTTTGAGCCCAAATAAAAACAAAGCTATTCCAGAATCTCGATCCTGCCTCCCAGGGCATCTCCCGGAAGGCCCCTTGAGAACCTGGCCCTGAGAACCCCCCTGGTGCCGTGGACCTGGGTTATCTTTCCGAAGAGCTCCTTGCCTGCAGGGGATTTCCAGACAACCCTCCTTCCTATGAACTGGGAGGCCATGGCCTTGGTGTCGCACCCCTCAACCTCCAGCAGGAACTGGTTGGTGGTCTGGGTGTGCCTCCCCCTCCTGTAGTTGAGCAGAATTGCTTTCATACAACCACCTTTTTGCCCGGCTTTTTTCATACAGTTCAAGCCGGCATGCTATCACGCTATCAGTTATTAAACACACTAAGCATATAAATAGCTTATGGAGATTCAGGAAACCGACCAGGGTCTCATAGTTTCTGTAAGGGTCAGACCAGATTCGCCAGGATTCAGGCTCTCCCTCAATGGAGATGAGATTATTCTGGAGCTTGCCAGCCCTCCCCAGGAGGGCCGTGCAAACCAGGAGATAATGAGGGAGCTCTCCAAGCTCCTGAGGTGCGAGGTCAGGATACTTAGCGGCCTGAAGTCAAGAAAGAAGCTGCTACTTCTGAAGGGCATAACAGAGAAGGAACTGGAGCTTGTGCTAGAAACCCGTTAGCCAGGCAAGCACACCAGGGCCCACAAAATAACCCACATAGGCCGCGATGGTGAACTGCAGGACCCTCCCGACAAGGGAGGCCAGCAGGAATTTCCTGAAGTCCAGCTCGAATATACCCGAGGTCCAGGTGAATACCTTGAAGGGTATTGGGGAGAATGCAGCTATAAGGACTGCCCAGGCGCCCCAGCGGTCATACCACTTCTCGACCCTTGGTATGTGCTTCTTGAACAGCCTCTCGGCCACAGGCCTGCCGAGCTTGAGGCCCAGGGCATAGCCTATCACAGCCCCTATCAGGGAGCCGGTAGTGGCAACCAGGATTATGGTTACAGGGTCAACCCCCATGGCAGTGAAGGGAGCGATAAAGGTAGCCGTGGGGACAGGGAAGATGAAGGATTCCAGGACAGAGATGACAAAGGCCCCGGCAAGGCCATAGGCCTGCACAAAGGCCTGGACCCACAAAATAAACTCCCCAAGCACCTGAATCACTTAATAGAATTAGGCCTGCCCTCATTAATAAATGGAGGTGGGTTCAGGAGGTCACGAACTCCTTCTTGCCTGTCTCCATATCCACTGGTATCCTTATGGGGTCCTCCTGGCCTTCCTGGCTCCCGGCCTCTTCTGGCGGCGTCTCTGCCTGGGAAGGCTCGGCTGCCCCGCCCTGTGCCGGGGTTGCCTGTATCTCTGGGAGCCCTGCGGCCCTCCTCAATTCCTCGGTCCTGTCTGTCCTCTCCCAGGTGAAGTCAGGGTCGTCCCTGCCGAAGTGGCCGTAGGCAGCGGTCTTCCTGAAAATTGGCCTCCTGAGGTCCAGATATTTTATTATCTCTGCAGGCCTGAGGTCAAATTGCTGCTCCACAATCCCCTTTATCCTTTCCTCTGGGATTTTTCCTGTGTGGAATGTGTTTATCATCAGGGAGACCGGCTTAGCGACTCCGATGGCATAGGCTATCTGGATCTCGCACCTGTCCGCAAGCCCCGCTACCACGATGTTCTTGGCTATGTGCCTGGCCATGTAGGAAGCTGACCTGTCCACCTTGCTGGGGTCCTTGCCGGAGAAAGACCCGCCCCCATGGGAGCCGTGACCCCCGTAGGTATCCACAATGATTTTCCTTCCTGTAAGGCCGGAGTCTCCTGGAGGGCCTCCTATCACAAACCTTCCTGTGGGGTTGATGTGGAAGGTTGTCTTCTCGTCTGTCCAGTCCCCACACACCGGCTTTATGACTTCCTCCATTATCCCCTTCCTGATTTCCTCATCTGTTACGTCTGGGGAGTGCTGCGCGGCTATCACAACAGTGTCCACTCTCAGGGGGGTTCCATTGTCATACTCAACAGTCACCTGGGACTTGCCGTCAGGCCTTAACCACGGAAGTATCCCCTTCTTCCTGGCCTCTGTAAGCCTCATGGTGAGCTTGTGTGCGAGTGTGATGGGAAGCGGCATGTATTCAGGGGTTTCGTTGGTTGCGTAGCCGAACATGATGCCCTGGTCTCCTGCACCCTGCTCCTTGTGGAGGCCCTCTCCCTCTGACACACCCTGGGATATGTCAGGGCTCTGCTCGTGAAGCGAGACCAGAACAGCGCACTGGTCAGCATCAAAGCCGTATTCAGGCTTGTCGTACCCGACACCCCTTATGGTTTCCCTGACTATTGACTGGACGTCTATATAGCCCTTTGTGGTGACCTCCCCTGCAACAACTATCAATCCTGTGGTAGTCAGGGTCTCCACAGCAACCCTTGAATAAGGGTCCTGTCTGTACAGGGCATCCAGGACAGCGTCGGATATCTGGTCGCAAAGCTTGTCGGCATGTGCTTCAGTAACTGATTCTGAAGTAAACAAATACGTTGTCATTCCCATCATCCTCCTCGAAATCTGTTTAAAGCCAGGAAATTCTGGATTAAGAAAATCTTATAAAGCCACTCCTTTATATAAGTTTCAATATACAATAGTATAATTCAATAACCACCAGTTATAATTTACACAACAGCGATTGCCTGACTAAACCAATAAAATTGAGTCAGGAGGGAAAGGAAATGCTGATAACAGGCAGGTTGATAAGGGAGCTCAGGAACGAGGCCGGGCTTTCCCAGGCCGGGCTTGCCAGGCTG
>DAOVGQ010000069.1 GCA_030672315.1 Candidatus Aenigmatarchaeota archaeon
CACAGGGGCGAAACAACATACTGCCCGGAGTGCGGCAAGCCCCTGATAGAGAGGCATGGCTTCGGGGTCGCGGCCATGAGGGATACCTGCGAATGCGGCCACAAGCTTGCCCTGGCAGGGAGGAAGTGGAGCGCACTGAAATAGATTATGAGTAATAATCATATGGAGGTTGTGTAATGGAGGTCAGGCTCCTGAAGGCAGAAAAGGACGAGGAGAACTCCTGCATGGTATTGACCACAAGCCAGGGACAGGACTGGGTGAGCTGCGCAGAGTGCAGGGTCGGGGAGGTGGCCTGCAACTACCTGAAAAGCAAGTGGGGTGTTGACCCGTGCCTCTACAGAAGGGGTGTGCGCCTGGGCCGGAACCTTGAGCCAGACCCCAGGGACGTGGTTGACATCATCCAGAACAACATCTCCATATACCTGAACATGATGGACAGGGAGGGTCCTCTTCTGAAGGCCGAGAGGGAGATGCTGGAGAAGGTCCTCAGGCTGGAGAGCGAGCAGCTCGAGCGCGCCAAGGCCATGCTCTATGGCAGTACGCAAAACTTAAATAAGCAGGAAGGCAAATAACGACTAATACAGGTGTGTTTTTTATGGGTGACAAGCAGCAGAGGCTTGCAGAGAAGCGCCTCAAGGAGGGCTGGATAAAGTCAACAATGATTATCGAAGTCCTCGCCATAAACAGGGAGGCCGCCGAATCCGCCCTGAGCAAGCACGTAGAGAAGATGGAGCGTGAGGAAGGGACAATGATTCTTGACAGGAGGTTCCATGAAACCCAGGGAGTCGAGAAGCCCATGCCTAAAATCGAGAAGGCCTACTCCCGGATAGTCGATGTTGATGTGCTCACCAGGAACTTTGACCAGCTCGTGAGGGTCGTCGTCTCCTATGCGCCCTCCAGCATAGAGATTCTGGAGCCCGAGAAGCTCTCCATTGACATGGGAGAGGCCCAGGGCATTCTCAACTCCATAGCAGAAATAATCCACAAGTTCGCTGCCGCCGGCCTGGGCGGGGTCATGGTTTCCAGCTAGACCAGCGCCCTGTCGGGCATACCCTAAAGGGTACAGGCAAGCACCCCCTCTACGCATCCCTTGAGGGCACAAGCACCCTCACATCTGCTGCCCAGACCCTCTTCTCGTCAACAAATAGCGGGTTGATATCCAGCTCCTGAATCTTCTTGCCCTTGTTGGTGTTGGCCCAGACCATCCTGGAAACCTTCATTATGGTATCCTCCAGGGCCTTGAGGTTTACGGGCTTCTGGCCCCTCACGCCCTCAAGAATCCTGTAGCCCCTGATTTCCCTGAGCATCTCCCTGGCATCCCTTCTTTCAAGGGGTATGAGCCTAAACGAGACATCCCTGAGCACCTCGACCAGGATGCCTCCCAGGCCGAACATCAGGACAGGGCCGAACTGGGGGTCCTGCTTGCTTCCCAGTATGACCTCCCTGGTCCCTGCAGGAATCATCTGGTAAACAGCAACACCTTCAACTCTGGCCCTGGGCTTGAATTTCCTCGCATTCTTGAGAATCTGTCTGTAGGCAGCCCTTACCGAGCTTGTGTCCCTTATATTGACTATCACGCACCTGGCCTCTGTCTTGTGGAGTATGTCAGGGCTGGAGACCTTCATTACAACAGGAAAGCCAATCTGCCCGGCCGCCTTGACAGCGGCCTTCTCGCTCTTGACCAGAACGTGCCTGGGGTAGGGAATCCGGTACCTTTTCAGGAGCAGCTCGGTTTCCCCTTCAGGGAGTTTCCTCATGACTATATTTTTATTCCATGCCATATATAATTTAAGATGGTCAACTTCGAGGAGCACCCACTCACCTGGAGCCTGATGATAATCAATATACTGGTCTTCATACTGGTGTTCAGCCTCCCAAATCCAGAGGCTGCGTTCAACCTCTTCTCCTTCTCCTGGGCTACCAAGCTCGAGCTGTGGCGGTGGTTCACAAGCCTGTTTCTGCACGTCTCGGCCTCCCACCTCTTCTTCAACATGCTGGGGCTCTTCTTCTTTGGCAAGGTCCTGGAGAAGGAGGTGAGCAGGCAGTGGTTCCTCTCCATCTACTTCATCAGCGGTCTCCTGGGCAGCTTTGTCTACATGTTCACTGAAACCATGCCCGTGGTCGGGGCCTCGGGCTGCGTTTTCGGCGTGATGGGGGCTGCCATGCTCCTCAACCCCATAAAGAGAATCCATCTCTATATATTCCCGCTCCCCCTTGGTGTGGTGGCCATAGCCTTTGTGATATTCGAGACCCTGGCTGTCTATTTCAGGCCCGAGCAGTTCGCAGAGCTCACCCAGAACGTGGCGAACATCGCTCATCTGGCCGGGGTCATGACAGGGGGCCTCTTTGCCATGTTCTATGACTTCAAGAGGTCGATGAAGGGCGTGCTTGTCCTGGGGGTGTGCGTAGTCCTTTTGATTGTCCTGGCCCCGGTTTTCGCCCTGATAGCAGGATTCGCCTCCCTGATTCTCGGGGTGATAGACATGGTGGTGGGCATGGTCCTGTATGGCCTGGCCTACTTGGTTTCGTTTTTGTGGGTTTAGATGGCTTCTGGAAAAAGAAGAAATGGTTTCTTGTAAGTATTAAAATCAGGAGGGAGGGCTGCGACTATCATGCCGCAGCCGTGCCTGATTCCCTAGGCCCGTGTGACAATCGGGATGCCGAGCTCCTGGGAGAAGTCCTTCTTGACTGGCTCTTCCCTTGCCACTGGCCCGAGTATGTAGGGTGACTTGACGCCTGTTACAATGGTTATCACCCTCACCTTACCCTTGAAGTCAGGGTTTATCCTGGCCCCCCATATCACCTGGGCATCCGGGTCGAGCTGCTTGGAGACATACTCTCCAATAAGGTTGACCTCGTCCAGCTTGAGGTCCTGGCCGCCCGTGATGTGCAGAAGGGCCCCTGTGCCGCCTTCGTAGTTGACCTCGAGGAGCGGGTTGCTCATGGCCTTCACCACAGCCTCCTCGGCTCTGTTCTTGGTATCTGACTCGCCAAATCCTACCGCCGCCACGCCGCCGCTGTGCATAACGGTCCTGACATCTGCATAGTCCAGATTCACGAGGCTGGGTGTCGCTATGGTCTCTGTCACTCCCTTTATTATTGTTGAAATCAGGTTGTCCGCCACCCCGAAGGCCTGCTGGAGCGGGAG
>DAOVGQ010000001.1 GCA_030672315.1 Candidatus Aenigmatarchaeota archaeon
ATATATAACACTGTTATATTATAGTTATAGTTATTTAGCAACAAAAAGATTTATAATATACACTCCACAAGAAACAAAGGGGGAGTGTATGGAGCCGTCCGGCCTAAAAAGCATATTCGAGTCCTATATTTCAAAAAAGAACATATTCAGGAACAAGGACACACTTACAATACGGTTTACACCAGAGAACATCCCACACAGGGATTCCCAGATAAAACAAATTGCCCTCATACTAGCCCCCACACTAAGAAACGAGAAGCCATCAAACATATTTATATACGGCAAGACAGGGACAGGCAAGACTATTGTTATAAAAAACATCATAGAAACCCTCACAAAAACAGCGGTTAGCTCTGGTGTCAGCCTGAAGATTATATACGTAAACTGCAAGATGCAGAAGATAACTGACACAGAATACCGCCTGCTTGCCCGCCTTATTAATGAATTTGGTGAATCAGTCCCCTATACAGGACTCCCAACCAGCGAGCTTTACAAGAAACTCTTCAAACACCTTGAATCAGATGACAATAACATAATCATCGTTCTGGATGAGGTGGACTCCCTTATAAACAAGATAGGGGATGAGGTTTTGTACAACTTCACCAGGATAAACCAGGAACCCGAAAAAACAAAACTCACATTAATAGGAATATCAAACAACCTTACCTTTATGGAATCCCTTGACCCCAGGGTAAGGTCCTCCCTCTCAGAGGAGGAGATAGTCTTCCCCCCCTACAACGCCATCCAACTCAAGGACATACTCTCTGTCCGTGCAGAGGGGGCATTCATTCCCAACATACTCTCCCCCGGTGTAATAACCAAGTGCGCCGCTCTGGCCGCCCAGGAGCACGGGGATGCCAGAAAGGCCCTGGACCTCCTTCGGGTTTCTGGTGAGATGGCAGAACGCGAGGGAACCCATGTTGTAACAGAGTCTCATGTGGACCTGGCGCAAAAGAAGCTTGACACAGATCGCTTCATGGAGACCATAAAAACCCAACCCAAACAATCACAGGCAGTTTTCATGGCCATACTGAACATGTACCTGGGTGGGAAGCAGGGTATTCAGACTGGTGCTGTCTACGACACCTACTCAACCATATGCAGGAATATTGGAATGAAGTCACTCACCCAGAGGAGGGTGTCAGATCTCATATCCGAACTCGAGTCCTTTGGAATAATAAACACATCAGTAACGTCCAAGGGAAGGTACGGCCGGACGAGGATAATAAACATACCCCTGTCAGAGGGGTTGGTAAAAAAGATGAAAATTTTTCTTTTAAAGGAGTTTTCGTGACATGGACAGGCAGGCAATGGTAAGGGAGCTTACAAAAAAGGGAATCCTCGTAACCCCTGAGATGCTTGAGGAGGCCAGGTCAGGCATGCTGCACAAACAGGCCACAGGCCAGGCACATACCCCACTGCCCGAAAAACAACCAAAAACCAGGCTCTCTGTTAAGGTAACAAGGACAGAGGGGATGCCCAAGATGTCTGCCGATGACTTTATTTCCTACTACAACAGCCGCTATAACGGGTTGAGAGATATCCTTCTGAAGAAGATGTCCGCGCTCTCGATAAACAAGGCCAGGGAGAGCTTTTCTGAGGTGTCTGTTATAGGGATGGTTAAGGAGAGAAATTCCCAGGGCTTTGTCCTTGAGGACACCACCGGGGAGGTTCCTGTCGTGAGCAGCGATGAGGCCAGGGAGGATGATGTTGTTGGTGTGAAGGGAACAATAAGGGAGGGCCGCCTGTTCCAGAGAGAGATTATCTGGCCAGACGTTCCCCTGGGCAACGGGGCGAGGTTCGTGCCAGGCATGACGCTGCTGCTCTCAACCTTTCTGGATGAAAACACCAGAAGGGCCTTCCAAAACTTCAGCCTGGTGTTCATTCCAGAAAGGCCGGAAACAGAGCTGACAGAAGAGGAAGAGAGGAAGCTTATAACAACTCTGCCAAACCCCTGCTCTGCTACCATAAACAAGGAGAACATAAAGTTTCACCTGCTTATATACAGGCCAAACAGGCCAGTATCCAAACAAGAGGCCCTGGAGATGCTGAGAAGGAGGCACCTCTCCCCTGATAAGAGGGAGATATCCACAACAACAGACCCCTATCTTATAGAGCCTGTCCCAGACCTGTTCTGGATAATATCAGAGGAGCGCCACATAGAGAGGTACAAGGGTGTCACTGTGATAATAACCAGGAAGCAGGACGCTGTAAAATACAATGCAGAGACAGGGGAGGCCTGCTTTGCCTATGACAACACACCTTCACATACCACCCCAGCCTGACAAGCATTTTTGTCACCATCCCAAATATAATCATGTTCCTTGATGTCCTGCTCTTTATGCTTCTGGGCATCCTCATCGGAGTCATCACAGGCCTCATGCCCGGGATACACCCCAACACCGTCTTTGTAGCCATGATATCTGCGGTTGCCCTTCTGGCAACCACCCAGACAGAGCTGCTACTTGTGTTCATCATGGCGCTCGCTGTTTCCAACACCTTTGTGGATTTTCTACCCTCCATCATATTCGGTGCGCCTGACCCGTCAACCGCGCTGTCAGTCCTGCCTGGCCACAAGTTCCTCCTGGAGGGCAGGGGGTATGAGGCAGTCCTGCTTACTGTCATGGGCGGCCTGGGTGTTGCCATGCTCACGCTCCTTACACTCCCCTTGCTAATCTACCTTATACCAGGAGTGTACTGCATCATAAGGCCGGCCCTGCACATCCTGCTTCTTTTGGTTGTTGTATGGATGATTCTTACAGAGACCGGCCGGGGAAGGCTCTTTGCCCTGGCTGTCTTTTCACTGTCAGGCATCCTTGGCCTTGTAACCCTGAATGCGTTTGCCTCTGAAGCCATGCTATTTCCCAGCCTGACAGGCCTCTTTGCCCTCAGCACACTCCTGGTGAGCTTCTATACAAGGAGCGTGATACCCAGGCAGGATAAACCCACGGAAATCAGGGGGGACCACAGAAAGGGAATCCTGACAGGGTGGCTTGCCGGATGGTTTGCAGGCATGCTGCCCGGCGTGGGGGCTGCCCAGGCCGGGGTCCTGGCTGCACAGTCCCTGAGGGCCAGCACCAGGGAGTTCCTGACCGCGCTTGGGGGAATCAACACCTCAAACATCATGTTCACATTCATAATATTCTACACAATAGCAAGGACCCGCTCAGGGGCTGTGTGGGCAATATCCCAGCTAGTCACCTCCATCACACTCTGGGACATGCTCCTGCTGATTCTCGTTGGAATAACAACGTGCTTTATCTCAGCCATTGCAACAATAGGCCTTGCAAGGCTTCTCCTCAACCAGATAAGGAGGATAAACTACAGCACAGTAAGCCTGGTGGTGATGCTCCTTCTCATTCTGGTGGTTGCTGTCCTGTCAGGCCCCCTGGGCCTCCTGGCAGCGCTTGCAGGGACCTTCACAGGCCTGCTCGCAATCCTCTTCAGGGTCAGGCGCTCCCACCTAATGGGCTACCTCCTCCTTCCCACCATACTGTATTTTTCAGGCCTGTCTCCTGCGGTGATGGTAACCATGGGAATCTGATGGTAAATGAAACAGGGTTAAGTAACATGAACTTCCACAGGAAACAGGGGGGTGTTTCTGCCTTGCATGCTATCGAAATGAACACAAAATGAAGGTAATGTGAACCCCCTCACTTCCACTGGAGGAACCACACCCCCTCACTTCCACTGGAGGCTTCTACACCAATTCACAGAAACACGCGAACTTAACACACAGCGCAGTGAAGTGACGATTAACAAAGTTAAGGCATGTTAATATTATGTGAACAAGATTGACGCCAACCTCGAGATGATAAGCAAGGTGCAGGGAGTCCAGGCGAACCAGCTATCTTGCCAGGCCCTGGGTGGTGACCCATTCAGCAGTCCCGCCCTGATGGGAGAAGAGGAGCCTTCCGCCACACATACACGAGCCTACCAGGGGGACCCTGGTGTAGAATCTGCCGCACTTCTCGCACGCAAAGCCGCTCATGTCTGCAACCGGAATCTCTTTTACTGGTTTTTTCTGCTCTGCCTGGCTGATTATATTCATGAGGTCAGCCTGCCTCCCGCCACCCATGAGCATAGAGCGCGAAACCCCCAGGACACTGAATATCCTCTCCATCGGGGGCAGGAGCTGGTTCTCAATATAGTACTTGGAGTCCACCTGGATGCCGTTCTCCTCAACGTAGGTGGGGTCCTCGGCGCGCTTGGAGAGCAGCCCCATACCCTTAACAATAACATATCCTATCCTGTCACCCACGCCAGGTACCTCACCACTGTTCCTGGTCTGGAGCTTCTTCACCAGCTCTATATGCGGCTGCATGCCCTCATATTTTTCCGGCGGTTTGGTCATGGTCTTGGTAACCACAAGCTTCTGTACATGTATCTCGTTCTTCACAAGCTTCTGTACTATTTCTGTGAAGTACGAGACAGCCTCCATGGGGTCCTCTTTCTTCAGGACCATGTCTATAACATCCCTGAGGGTGTCACCAACGAGCTCGCACCAGTCCCTCCGGACCGTTTCTATGCCCTTCATCTCAATACCCTCCTTCCACCCGTCCTCCCTGGGCTCAAACCTCCAGGCAAAGTAGCGCTTCTTGGTCAGCGGCAGAAATCTCTTGAACACCTTCTCGAACTCCAGCTCTATGGTACCGGGCAGCCTTTCTGTCACCCCCTTGGATATCCTGTTTGCTATCTTCCTGGTCTTCTCGAGATCGTCTGTGTCCACATTCACCATCACAGAGTCAGTGTCGCCGTAGACAACCCTGTAGCCATACTCCTTCTCAACCATATCCTTGGTCTTGTGGATGATGTCCCTTCCGCACGCTGTGATGGTGTTGGCCACATCAAGGTCGTATATCCTTGCCCTGGAGTATCCCATGTGCCCATAGAAGGCATTTGCCATTATCTTGAGAGCCCACTGCTCTGCCTCATAGGCCTTCTTCTTGAGGGGGTCCCTTACCCTGGCCTTCTTTTTCTTAGCCTCCAGCCTGTTCTCCAGCAGCCCCTCAAGTATGGTTGGTATGATGCCCACCCTTACCTCCCTGGGAGCAAATCTTGTTCCAGCAACCGTCTCTATGGGGTTGTCAACGGACTTGTCCTTGATAATCGTTGTCGGGCATATATTGAACGACCTTACTATGGAGGGGTACATGCTCTTGAAGTCCAGAACCACCACATTCGAATGCGGCTTCTTTTCAGGCTC
>DAOVGQ010000049.1 GCA_030672315.1 Candidatus Aenigmatarchaeota archaeon
GCGACCCCACCAGGACAGCAGGCGGCTCCTCTGGCGGCGCAGCAGCCCTGGTTGCCAGCCTGGAATACCCTCACATCGCCCTGGGCCAGTCCACAGGCGGCTCGATATCCTGCCCTGCCTCCCTCTGCGGTGTTGTGGGCCTCACCCCCACCTACGGCCTGGTGAGCCGCTACGGCCTCATAGATTTCGGCAACTCCCTTGACAAGATAGGCCCCATGGCCAGAACCGTTCAAGACGCTTCCCTCATGCTCTCTGTGATAGCGGGCCACGACCCCAGGGACCCCACCACAGTCCAGAAATCCCCGGGGGATTATTCCAGCAAGCTCAGACCCTCTGTTAAGGGTTTAAGGATAGGCATCCCCAGGGAATACTTCGGCGAGGGTGTCGACCCCCAGGTCTCTGACAGAATCTGGTCGGCCATAAAGAAACTCGAGTCCCTGGGAGCGACCTGCAGGGAGCTCTCCCTGCCCATGACCCCCGATGCCGTGGCCATTTACTACATCATAGCCACCTCTGAGGCAAGCACCAACCTGGCCAAGTTCTGCGGCCTCCGATACGGTATGGAGGAGCCCATAGAAGGGGAGTTCAACGAGTA
This sequence comes from Candidatus Aenigmatarchaeota archaeon, assembly GCA_030672315.1. The sequence goes on from DAOVGQ010000049.1 coordinate 596, forward strand.
CTTCTCCAAGGTCAGGAGCAGATACCTGGGAGAGGAGGCCAAGAGGAGAATCATTCTCGGGACGTACTCCAGGATGGCCGGCTACAGGGACCAGTACTACCTCAAGGCCATGCAGGCCAGGACCCTCCTAATCAAGGAATTTAAGAGGGCCTTCAGGGCCTGCGACCTCCTGGCCGCCCCGGCCATGCCCTGCGTCGCCCCCCGCTTCTCTGAAATAGAGTCCATGTCTGTAATCCAGAACTACATGATGGATATGCTTTCTGTGGCCCCGAACATTGCAGGCATCCCGACCATAAGCCTGCCCTGCGGAAAGGTTAGAGGTCTCCCTGTGGGCCTCCACCTCATGGCCGACCACCTCAATGAGCAGACCCTTCTTAATGCTGCCCATGGCTACGAAAAGGAGGCATCCTCATGATTCAGCAAGGCCGTCTTGTCAGGACCCTGCAGGAGCTTGTGGGGATACCCAGCCACGAGAACTGCAGTGAGATATCCAGGCATGTGGCCTCGGAAATCCGCAGGCTCGGGATAAAACCCTCAGTTGACAAGGACGGCAACGTGGTCGCCAGGATTGGCTCAGGCCCTGCCATCCTCCTGAATGCCCACATGGACACAGTGGGCGTGAAGGACTACAAGGACGCCTTCTCGGGCAGGGTTGCCGGCAGGAAACTCTACGGCCGCGGCTCCACTGATGACAAGTCAGGCGTGGCGGCCATGCTCGAAATCATGAAGCTCCTCAGGAAGAACCCACCCAAGAAGAGGGTGATATTTGCCTTCACAGTAGGCGAGGAAGAAGGCGATGAGAAGACCGACGGCGCCTACAGGGTGGCTAAAAAGGTAAAGGCCACCCACGGAATCGTGCTCGAATCCTCGGTAAACGAGAATGGCAGCCTGGGGGTCTGCACAGGCTGCAAGGGAAGGGTTGTTTACACAATAGACGTTCTGGGCAAGGCCAGCCACTCCGGGAAACCCTGGAATGGGCAGAATGCCATCTACCTTGCCTCAAAGCTCATGGAGAGGCTCATGAAGTTCAGGATCACCTCCATGAAGATTCCTGGCTATGGAAACATCCGCTCATATCTCAGTGTAACCCAGATCGAGTCCAGGGAGGGAAGCAACATCATCCCTGGCAAATGTTCGCTCACTGTGGACTACCGGGCCCTTCCTGGAGAAAAAGAAACCACTGTAAGAAGAGAGATTCAGCAGGCATGCAGTGCAGTCCTGGGAAAATCCTACAGAATTTCCCTTATGAGTACACCAAAGGATGGCTACACAGAAACAGACACCGAATTCATAAAACTCAGCAAGAAAGCAGTCAGGGAGACAGGCATGAAGACCTTTACAGACTTTTCAACAGGATGGATAGATGGCATGGTCTTCAAAAAGGCAGGCATGGTCACCCTTAATACAGGCCCGGGAACCATCGGCCAGGCCCACAGGAACCCTGAATACTGCTGGATACCAGGCCTGGTCAAGGGGACCCAGGCCGTTCTCAATATTATAAGGAGATGGGATGCGCAATGAAGGTTAAAATCGGCCTCGAGACCCACCTTCAGCTCAACACCCAGAGCAAGGCCTTTTGTGGGTGTAGAAACCCTGTGAATCTCCCAGAGGAGCCCGAGCCAAATACTCTGCTGTGCGACACCTGCCTCGGCCTTCCTGGTTCCAAGCCCAGGGCAAACAGGGCCATGGTGGACAAGGCCATCGGCGTGGCCCTGGCCCTTAACTGCTCCATATCTAGGGAGACATTCTTCTCAAGAAAAACCTACTTCTATCCTGACATGAGCAAGAACTTCCAGATAACCCAGTACGATGTCCCCCTTGCAGAGAACGGCTCCGTCCTTGTGGAAGGCAAAAAGATAAGGATAACTCGCGTCCACATGGAAGAGGATCCCTCCAGAATAGTCCATGTAGGAGGGCTGGGAGGAAAACACACCCTCCTTGACTACAACCGTGCTGGTATTCCTCTAATAGAGGTCGTGACAGAGCCTGACTTCTCTAGCCCAGAGGAGGCCCGGGAATTCCTTCAAAAGCTAACAACAATCCTGGAATACCTCGGGGTTTATGATTCCACATCCAAGGCGGTTCTGAAATCCGATGCCAACATATCCCTGGCCGGTGGAAAGCGGGTAGAAGTCAAGAACATCACCGGGACCAGGGAGATAGAGCAGGCCCTGAAGTTCGAAATATTCAGGCAGCAGAACCTCTTAAGACGTGGCGGCAGGGTTGTCCAGTCAACCAGGACCTGGGACCCCGAGACAAAAACCACCCGTGAGCTCAGGGCCAAGGAGACCGAAGAGGATTACGGCTACATCTTTGAGCCAGATTTGACCATACTCGAGATAACCCAGGAACAAATAACCAAAATTAAGAAATCCTTGCCAGAACTACCAGACCAGAAGCATGCCCGCTTTGTCAGGCAGCACGGCCTTGAACCCAAGGTTGCAGAGGCCCTGGTATCCGAGCTGGACCTTGCCAACCTCTTCGAGGATGTGGCCTCAAAAATAAACCCCAAGCTGGCCTCGACCTGGATAGCCGGCTACCTCAAAAAGACCCTCAACTGGCACGACATGCGTTTCAGGGAATCGGGCCTTAAAACAGAATGGGTAAAGTCTCTCCTAAAGATGGTCCAGAAGGAAGAGCTAACCGACCGCAATGCCGAGCTCGTCATAAGAGGGATGGTCAAGGATAAGGGGGACCCTGAAACCGTGATGAAAAAACACCACATCGGCAGGAAGCTGAAACTCACACCAACAGAAAAAATACCCTTCAGGGATTCAATAGAAGGGGTCCTGAAAGACAACCCCAAGGCAGTCCAGGACTACAAGTCCGGAGAGGACAAGGCCCTCCACTTCCTTGTGGGCCTGGCCATGAAGGAGACCAGGGGCCAGGTGGACGCCAACGACATAAGGAAGCTGATTCTGAAGCTTATAAAATAACCCGATTAAAGAATGTTTTAAATTGTGTTTATAATGATATTATATGGGCCCGTGGCTTAATGGATAGAGCACCCGTTCCATTCAGCTCCCAGGAACTGGGTGGAGGTGAGGCTTCGGAGGCCGCCTGCCGGGGAAACCGGGGGGTTGCAGGTTCGAAAGAACCCTTTTGTGCAGACAAGCGCACAAAAGCGTTCACGGAAAGAACGCTGCCGCATATTAGCGGTATGGTCTGATAATCCTGCCGGGCTCATAATTTCCCTTTAAATAAACCATTTTTATCTGACCTCTGACAATATTTACACATGAAGGGCCTCCAGTACCTTGTCCTTTCCGGAATCTGCCTCGGCACCATGGGTATATTTGTCAAGCTAATCGGCCCTGACGTCTCTGCCTTTCTTCTGGCCTCAATAAGGATACTCGCCGCCGCCGGCCTTATCCTTGTCTTCCTGGCATCAGAGAGGAGGACAAAACTCCTGGAGCTCAGGCACGGGGACCTCCACATATTCCTCCTGGCCGGCCTCTTCGGTGTAGTCTTTGGCTTCGGCTTCTTTGTCAAGGCCCTGACACTGATACCCGTTACCCAGGCTGTCTTCCTTGTGTTCATCTATCCCATTGTAACAGCCGTTCTTGCAAAAATCTTCCTTGACGAGCGCCTCGGAAAATATACCATCCTCGCCCTGGCCCTCTCCTTCCTGGGAATATTCTTCATCTATGGCCAGGGTTTGGATGTCCTTTCCAGCGCGGAGGGAAGCCTCTATGCCCTCACTGCCGGCATTGGCTATTCAGTCTTCATAGTCTCCATGCGCTATATGGAGAAGAAGGGCCACTCCTTCTGGGATGTGGTTTTCTGGCCACTCCTTCTGGGAGGCCTGATGCTCCTCCCCCTGAACCTTACCGAAACCATGGTCTTCCTTCCCTACCAGGACACTGTGATATGGCTTGCAGGCATAATATTCATCTCCACCTTCCTGGCCTACATATTCTATGCCGAGGGCCTCAAGACAATCCAGGCCAAGCACGCCACAATAGTGGAGACGCTTGTCGAGCCCGCTGTTGCAATATTCCTGGCCTGGCTCATACTGGGCGAGGTCATTCCCCAGTACATCTTCCTCGGGGGCTTTCTGATAATCATTGCCAACCTGATTGTCAGACTCGACCTTGCAGAGGAGGAATCCCACAGAAAAAGAATATAATGATTAAGAGCCCAATATAATCTGTGACCGCATGCTTCTGGGAAAGATATCGGGCAGGATAACCACCAAGGGCGTCTCCTTTGAGGCCGAGGCCAGGGTGAGGAAGCTCGACTACATTTCCATAAAGGACCCCGAGGGAAGGTGGATTCTTGCCTGCATCGATTCTGTGACGCGCTATGAAAAGAAGACTGTGGCCTCTGCCAGGATAATCGGCTACAGGGACAGCCGGGACTTCCTCAAGACCCCCAAGGTCCCCTTTGCCCCTTCAACCCCTGTCTTTGCAGCACCCAGGAACTTCATAAAACAGACCCTTGGGATAGCCAAGGAAGGTGTCTACATCGGCCTCCTTGAGGGCTACGGCATCAGGGTCCATCTTGACACAGACCACATGATAAGGAAGCACATAGCCATCCTGGCCAAGACAGGCGCGGGAAAGTCCTATGCAGGAGGAGTCCTCCTTGAGGAGCTCTGTGAGGCCAAGATACCCGTGGTTGTTATAGACCCCCATGGCGAGTACAGCACCATCAGGTTCCAGAACAAGAACAAGAAGGAGACCAGGTTCTTCCAGC
>DAOVGQ010000068.1 GCA_030672315.1 Candidatus Aenigmatarchaeota archaeon
GAGAGGGTGGACGAGGAGACTGCCCTGAGGATGGCAGGCCAGAGGGCCAGGGAGATGGCCCAGGTTCCCATCAAGAAGAGTGAAGAATACGAGCAGACCTGAAGGCCCGGGATTAAGGCCCTGCTATGGAGTCCTGGGGAATCCCAGGGTTAATTTTATAATCCATGCAACTTGTAGGTTTATTCGGGTTGGATGAAACCCGTTTCCAGACTCAATACTTCATCTTTACCAATACCGAAGCCAGGAATCCCATGGCGAGACCTGCCAAGGCTCCTACATCCCATCTGCCATAAATGGCTCCTAGAACCAGTCCCAGAAAGAAAAAGCCAACAAAGGTTGTCCCAGCCAATTCCTTTCCCTTATTTTTTGCCATGTTTGTTTTATTTCATGCTGATTTAAAAGCTTTCAAAAGAAAGGGGTTCACATTAATTATATAAAATCTGGCATCATTAATCTAGTGTCAGGAAAGCATGAAAAAACTCACACATTACTTGGTGGCGAAGCCGGGCGGGAAGGACCCGTTGGGTCTTTATGACAAAGCGCTTATGATAGAGCTCATAGATAGAAAAGAGGGTAGAATTATCTATAGAGAGACAAATAAAATCGGGGTTGAATATCTTACACCAGAAGAGGTCTCTGATTCTGATTATGAAGCTATTAAGCTTCCTGAACCCAGATAAGTCGCCGCTTCCTGGGAGGCTAGTCGCTGTCCCTCCCTGTATAGAACTCGGCCCATATCAGGTAGTGGTCGCTTACATCAGGGGGTATGCCCCTGACTATGCCTAGTCTTCCTGTGAAGTCCTCGCTCGTGGGGGATGTGAATATGAACCTGTCATAGGCGCAATCGGTCCTGGCGACTGTGGTGTCCACATCATCCCCAAAAACCCAGATGTATCCCGGCTCCCTGAGGCTTATGCTGTCCCCGGCCCTGAGGTAGCTGCAGTCAGCGTTCAGGTCACCCAGGACTATCACGTCAGGCTCCTCCCTTTCCTGCCTGTAGAAGTATTCCAGACCCTCAAGCTCCCTGAGGTTTATCCCAGGGCTTGTGTGCACGTTCAGGAGAACGAAATCGAAATCCCCGGCCCTGAACCTGGCCCTGAAGGGCTGTCTCACCATCAGGCCTGTCCCGGGCCTGCTCAGGCATATGGGCCCGCTGTCCCCGGGGTCTTCCACCAGCATGGCCCCCTCAAGCTCCACCCTTTCTGGGTTGTAGATGTAGAGGTATCTCTCGTCCCTGATATGGGGGCTGAATACAAGGCTGTAGTTAAGATCCCTCTTGTTAAGGTGGCGCTCCAGGGCGTCCCTTACAAGGCCGCAGTCTGAATCCCCGGGGCATGAATCCTCGTTCCTGGGGCAGCCCGGGTCGCTCTGCTCCCTGAGGTTGCTTATCTCCTGGACAGCTATGATGTCATAGCCCTTGAGGACCTCTGCAATGATTTCCATCCTTCTCTCGTCAGTGGCCTTGGCCCTGCCAAAGTCCCTGATGTTCCAGGAGGCTATCCTTATGGTCTCGCCGCCCGGCTCCGGGCCAAGGAGCACCTCCCTTATCGTGTCCAGGATTGTATTCCCTGTCTCGGATGTAAAACCGAACAAGGATACAGCAACCATAAGGATTCCGGCCAGGGCCAGGGCTTTGCCTCTCAAGAAACCACCACAAGGATAAGGTAACCTTGGCATTCAGATATTTATACCTTCACTCCAAGCCCTTATCATGTATGCCAAGAAGACGCCTATATGCGACCTCAAGGAGGGCGAAAGGGTCGAGGACATCTTTGTCGTGAAGATAAAGAAGGGCATCAAGGCCTATGCCAAGGGCTACGCCTTCAGCCTCCTTCTCTCGGATGCGAGCGGCCGGACTATTTCCTACAGGTACTGGGGTGACGAGAACCAGGAGGTTGTGAGGGGCCTGTACGAATCCGTAAAGGCTGACTCTGTCGTCTTGGTCCATGGCAGGGCCGAGCGCTTCCAGGAGAGGCTCCAGATTTCAACAAACCCCCCGGATACCATCAGGGCCCTGAAGGAGGGGGAGTTCCAGCCCGAGGAGTTCATAGGCCCGGCCAGGAGAGACCTCGAAGAGATGGTTAGAGAGCTGAAGGGTTATATAGGCAGGGCAAAGAATGACGAGATACGCCACCTCCTGGAAAGGGTGTTCCTTGACACCGAATTCCTTGAAAGGTTTAGGAACCATCCAGGGGCCATAGAGATACACCACAACTGGAGGGGCGGCCTCCTGGAGCACACCCTGGAGGTCATGAAATACTGCGAGCTCAGCAGGGGCCTTTTCCCTGAGCTTGACATGGACATCCTTATTGCAGGGGCCCTGCTGCATGACATAGGCAAACTCGAGGAGATTGAGACCACAACAAGGATAAAGGGAACCCTCAAGGGCCAGCTCAGGGGCCACATAGCCCTGGGATACGGCCATGTCTCCAGGGTCATGGACGAGCTAAAGACCCCTGAGGAGATAAGGGAGAAGCTCCTCCACATAATGCTCAGCCACCACGGGAACATGGAGTTCGGCTCTCCCAAGCAGCCCATGTTTCCAGAGGCTGTGGCTGTCTACCTGGCCGATGAGCTGAGCTCCAAGCTGGCCGAGTTCACAGAGTTCAAGAAGCGCTCCAGGGAGGAGACCGAGGACGACTTCATGTACAGCCGGAGGCACGGGAGGAACATCCTGCTGAGGTAACATGAAAGGCAAGCATATGTATGCCCATGTTGATATCAGGGATTTCTTTGCAAGATGCGAACAAAAACTGAATCCAGAATACCAGGGAAAACCCGTCGTTATCTATAATGAAAGTAAAAACCCCGACAAAACCGGTAAATTTAGACAAAAAATTATAGCTGCTAGTAAAGAGGCCAAGGAAAGGTATGGTATAAGCAGAGATACTTCTATAAATGAAGCAAAAAGTAAGCCTGATGTAATACTGGTTAAGAGCGGGAGAGAAGAGTACATAAGAATAGCTGAAGAGTTGTATCAGAAATGCCGCAATTATGTGGAAGGGGAGGGATTTGAAATCTCAAGCCCCCATATAGATGACATTGTTATAAGATTGCCTGATGACCTTGACATTGCAATGAAACTGGCCAGAGATGTAGAAGGGCTTTATAACGAGTCTGGTTTTGACCTGGCCATCGGGATTTCCTTTAATAAAGACTATGCCAGGATAGCGACAAAGATGGGAAAAAGGTATGGCCTGACCTATTTCGGAAGGGGTTATGCCAGAAGGTTTATCTATAGCTGTCCGGTTATAAAATTCCCCTGGATTGGAGAGAAGAGGAAAGAAAGACTGAATAAGGCAGGTATAAAAACGATAGGCGATATAGCCAACAGCCCATTGGGCTTAATCATGGGCACCCTGGGCGAGAAAACAGGAACAAGGATTTATTTTTCAGTTCGGGGCATGGAACCGGATGATGCCCAGGTGGAATTGTTTGAAAATGAATAAGATTCTGCCAAGATAGCCCTAACTCCAGCTGCTCCTCAGCATCCCTTGTTATCGAGCCCCTTGCCGGGAATTCATCGAGCTCTTCCACAAGATAGGCTGGAACTCTCTCCACGTCTCATGTGTACCGTTAAGTTGACAGTATAAAGGGAAAGGAGACCCGCTCATGGAAACAGAAGTCTCCTTTCAAAAGGTTATGTCTGTTTGATCTGTTCAAACTGGTCTGCCCTGGAAGCCCTTTTATAAAGCCTTATATAAGAATTGGTTTTCTCTGATCTGAGACTCCTTTTAAGGAGATCCTGGGCCGTCCTGAGTTCGGGGAATATTTCATTGTCCAGCTCAAGACTCAGGAATCTGTAAAGGTCGGGGCCTATCTTGAATCTGGTCTTCATGACCAGGAGCTTCTTTGTTAGGTCATAAAGGGCCTGGGTTGCCTCATCCATCTCTGCCTTGGGCTGGAAGCGATCAAAGAAACGCTCAATCTCTCC
>DAOVGQ010000059.1 GCA_030672315.1 Candidatus Aenigmatarchaeota archaeon
TCGTGCTGTATCATTTTCTCCAGGAACTTCCTGAACTTGTAGATGTTCCTGTCAGGGGAGTCTATATAGACCCTGTGGGGCCTCAGGAAGCTCGCGACCTCGGCCATCTTGATGGCCTCAATCTGGTTGAGGTTCATGCCTCCCTTCCGGTGGGAGTCTATCTTGCAGGGCCCCACCTTGAGGACCACGATATCCTTGACGGTCTTCTCAATGGCCTGGGCCAGCCTCTCCCTCCTGGCCGGGGTGAGCAGCTTGGAATCCTTCACGCCCATCTTCCTGAGCATGCCCTCTGCCTTCTGGTCGCAGCACACCCCCGCAATAACAAGCGGGCCGGCTACTGCCCCGCGGCCGGCCTCGTCGATTCCTGCTATGAAGAAGTCCTTGGGCATGGTAGGTTATTCGTATTTGAATAATATATAGTTAAAGTCCATCCTCGTAGAGCTCACTGACTGAACCATGGCTTGCTACTCTGTGAATGGTTTTTGCTGTCATTGGTGCAAGCGAGACCTCTTTAAATTTCGGGTTCTTCTCGAAGAAACCAGCTCCCAAGGGAATGCTGTCTGTAACATAAATCTTTTCAATAGGTGATTCGTTTATCCTATCAACTGCCTCTTTCCATTCCCCAGACTTCTTGTCTTTGTAATTGCTAAGAATGGGATGTGTGACACAGGCATTTACCTCTTTTGCTCCTGCCCCAAGTAAGGCATCAGCACCCTTACAGAGTGTGCCAGCAGTGTCGATCATATCGTCAATCTCTACAGCGTTATTTCCCTCAATCATTTCTTTTCCGATAATGTTGATTACCTCGGCTTCTCCATCGGCAGGCCTGTACTTGTCTAAGACAACTATGCCAGGAATCCTATCCTCACCGAAATAGTTATTCATCCTGTTCCTCATTGAGCGTGCTCTCTGGAGACCGCCTACATCTGGAGAAGTTGGGACCCAGACTCCCTCTTTCTTAACAAAGATGCCCACAAAGAGGGGTATTGCTTTCATATGAAGGACTGGAAGTTCATAGAATCCCTCTTGCGGGCCTGAATGCAAGTCAGAAGTGATAACAGCATCTGCATCCAATGAGATATGCTTAGCCATCATCTTGCCGCTGATAGATGTCCTAGGTCTATGTTTCTGGTCCGATCTTTGGTAGGGATAGAAAGGTATTACAGGAATAATCTTTTCCGCCCCTGCCCTTTTGAGAGCATCTAATGCTGGAAGGAGTGCCATTGTTCCAATATTGGGTTCGGATTCTCCTTCATAATCAAGGAATTGGTGAATAACAAATACATATTTGCCCCTGACGCTGTGATGTATTCTGGGTTCAAATTCATGATTATTATGGACCATAAGGTCGATATTGCCAAAATCCACTTTTCCAAGCATGTCCTTGTATTCTCTGGCTACCTTGTGGGCAAAGGGGTTGTCGTACGCTTCGCCGGTTTTACGGTCGTGGTATACTGTCCTTGTAATAATCAGGTTATCACTGTACATAAAATCCCTGTTTATCTATAAAGCCAAAATCTTTTAAGGGTATCGTGGGGGGTTGCTGGAATCCTAAGAAAAATGGAAGGAGTAGCGGGGGATGGATCTCCTGCAAAACTGGAGCCTTGCTCCAGCAATACCTTTGAACCATCGACCTTTGGGTCTCTCACACCGTTTCTGTTGCACGCGGTTTTTGCTCCACCGCTTTTTGCAGAAGCGGCAGCTCTAAAAAGCGGTGCTATGAGCCCAACGAGCACTCCAGGCTGCTCCATTACGGTCACCTGCCAGAAGGCAGACAATCCCCGCTAAGTTCCTGAAGGTTTCCCTCGCTGTTCTATGCAGGTAATAGATTCCTAGGTTTTTAAATAAGTTTGGTTTTCAGGCCGTAAAAAACAGGTCTTGTGGTTTATTCCGTCTTCCTGGCCTTCATCCTGTCCCTGAACTTGGTCATCAGGGTGGTGAGGTCCAGTTCGTAGCGGCCGGGGCCGACCCTGATTACTATGGGCCGCTGGGTGAAGAGATTGGAGACGTCTATCCTGTACTTGCCTGGCTTGATAACCCTTATGGCCTCGAGGTCCAGGACCACGGTCTCGTCCCTGTCAACCTCCCTGGGGATGATGTCCCTGATGTCCCTCTCTATCTCGTCTATCTCCTTGGGCTTCAGGTCCTTGAGCTCCCTGTCGGCTTTCTCTATGGCATCCTGCCTGATGTAGAAGAAGAACTTGCTCCCGCACACATCGCAGCCTGTCATGAGGCAGGGAGAGTCGTCAGTGAATATCTTCCCGCACCTCGTGCACTTGTTGGGCATATCCTGCACCTGTTTGGCTATATTGGCTCTTAATTCAGAACCCGTCGCCTTTGGCAACGGCATACTGGAATCACGTCTTGTATGTAATTGTGGGGATAGAATTTAAAGTTTGTCCGCAGGCTGCAAAAAAGGCCTACATGTACAGAAGCAGCTCCTCGGGGTTCCTCTTGATTTTCTGGACAATCTTGGCCGGCCCC
>DAOVGQ010000073.1 GCA_030672315.1 Candidatus Aenigmatarchaeota archaeon
GGGTTATTAAATGGTTAACTATTCATCCCGAGCAGGCTGAACAGGCCTTCAAGGAGGCCCCTCACGGCCTCCCAGAGGGGCTCCCACCACTCCCTCTTCCTGAAGACTGTTATGCTTGCTGTCAGGCCGTCCTCGTAGTCCTCATGGCCAGAGAGGACGACTATGCTGATGTGCTTGACTCCCTCCTTATCAGGGGCATAGATGAAGGTAAGGGTCTTCTCCTCCCCCTCATTTATGAGGAAATCCCTCTCAAAGCCTTCCTCTCCTATCGTGAGCCTGAGCTCCCCTCTGGTGCTCTCGAGTCCCCTGAGGGTGATGTTCAGGTAGAGGGATTCCTCAATGCTCATGTTCACGGGTATGGGAACGCCCGCTATCTCCACTGCCCTCTTTTCGATTACCTGCACCTCCTCCTCTAGTAGGTCCCCAGAGGATGAGAAGAACCTTAAAGTATAGGCACCGGGTGCCTTGGGGGCCCTCATGGTCCAGACCATGTCAGCAGCCTGCATGGCATCCAGGGAGAGCTCCTTGCTCTGGACAGTATCCCCTAGCATCATGAAGAGTTCAAGTTCTGAACCGGTCAGGCCTGTGTTTTCAACCGTGGTATTGGCCTGGAAGAACTGGCTTGGAGTCAGGACCTTTACTGTGGAGAGTCTGGTCTCTATTAAATCGGCTCCCTTGGCTGCTTTCATGGTTGCGTTGCTCCTCCTTCCTGCTCCGTAGACATTCACCCCGCAGGTGTATTCAACCCCGGGCTGCAGTGCAGGTGTCCCCAAAATCCAGTAAAGGGTCTCGTTTCCACAGAAACCCACGCTCCTCTCCCTGGGAACCATTGTAAGGAACGGCCTCCCGTTTTCAGTGCATGAGTGCAGCCTGAGCCTGGTCAGGACACAGGGTTCGTCCACGCTGCTCCGGATATCTGTTATTAGCAGGGAATACTGTTCAGAGCCCACACTCTCGGGCACGAGCATTCCTTCTATGTCTATCCTGGGTCTCTCCTCACTGTCCAGCATGTTTACCACATAGCTCCCCTTCTCCCAGTTCACCCTTACCTTGTTTGCCAGTATTTCCACATACTCCGTGTAGTTGGAATCAGGGGCCAGCGCGAATTTTATGTGCGTTGCATCAACAGGGTGCTGCAGCCAGGTGGGGTCAAGGGAGACTGCCCTTCCGTTGTGCTCGACCTCCACCCATCCGTGGGGCCCCCAGTAGTTTGGCTGTTCAGGGTCGATATTCTCCTCTGTGTAGGCGTATCCTATCACATAGTATGCATTGTACCCCAGGGCCCTCAGCATGGATATCAGGAGGTTTGCATGCCCGTCACACACAGCCTTCCTGTTCTTGAAAACCCATTCTGCAGACTTCTGGACGTTCTGGTAGGACTTGTCGTATTCCACCAGGTCATATATATAGGAACTCAGTGCCATGAACTTCTGCCTGGCCCGGAGGCCCCCGGTAAGCTCATAGGCCTTCTCTGTCATCTCCTGGCTGGCCTCTGTCATGGATGTTATGGGAAAATCCAGTCCACCGGCAGGGTCGTCCCTGTCCCAGACCCTTACCTCAAAGACGAGTTCGTATTCTATCCTCTGGTCGAGGGGAGGGTCATTCCAGGTGAGGACTATCACCTCGTTTCCGAAGTCGTCCCTCTCAAGGCTGTAGTCATCAGGGCCTGTGACTGACTTTATCTCAGATGACTGCCTGTAGGTCTCCTGGGGGGCTGAGTGCCTTATCTCAAGCCTGTTGGCCCTTGCCCCAATGCCCGTGCTCTCCAGTGTGATGCTGCCCTCCTTGATTACCTCGGCATGGAGGTAGCTGACTATTTCAGGGCTCTCAAATAGCTTTGCCTCTCCCAGAGGAACAGTTAAGAGCAGCACTGTGCAGAAAAGCAGGAACCTCTTCAGCATGTCTTTATATTTATAGCCAGTTTTTAATATATTGGAAACTCTGGGTTGTCAGGATAGGAACATCCTTTATACTCCGATTCTAACGGAATACCGGAAAGGTGCTATCCATAGGTTTATATACCCAGTCATGCAATCCTAAACCATACAGGTGCAAGCCATGACAAAGATTGAGGTATGGACAGAAAAATATCGGCCTTCCCGTCTGGCCGAGGTGATAGGCCAGAAGCATGTAGTTGACAGGCTTAAGGCCTGGATCAAGGAGGGAACCATCCCGAACATCTTGCTGGCCGGTCCCGCGGGGACGGGAAAGACAACAATCTCGATTGCCCTCGCAAAGGACCTGTACGGGGAGAACTGGAGGCGGAATTTCCAGGAAACTAACGCGAGTGATGACAGGGGTATCAATGTGGTCAGGGGGAGGGTAAAGGACTTTGCGAGCATGATGCCCATAGGAGCTGACTTCAAGATAATCTTTCTTGACGAGTCTGATGCCCTTACCCCCGAGGCCCAGCAGGCCCTCAGGAGGACCATAGAAAGGTATGCAGGAGTGTGTCGATTTATACTCTCGGCGAACTATTCCTCCCGGATAATCGAACCCCTGCAATCGCGGTGCGCGGTTTTCAGGCTCAAGGGCCTCTCTGAGAAGGACACACTCACCTACCTCCAGAGGATTGTCAGGGGTGAGAAATTACAGACTGACCAGGATGCCTTGAAGGCAGTATACGAGGTCTCGGAGGGGGACCTCAGAAAGGCCACCAACCTTCTCCAGGCGGCCTCGGCCCTGGGCAGGGTTACCAGGAAGACTGTCTATGACGTGGCTGCCAGAGCAAGGCCCAGGGACGTGAGGGAGATGCTCGACCTGGCCATGGCAGGGAAGTTCCCTGATGCCAGAAAGAAGCTCTATGACCTGCTGATAGAGCAGGGCCTGTCAGGAGAGGACATAATCAGGGGGATTCACAGGCAGGTCCTGCAGCTGGATATCCCAGAGGGGGAAAGGCTCAGGCTGATAGACAGGATTGGCGAAGCAGAATTCCGCCTCAACCAGGGCGGCTCAGAAGATATCCAGATTGAGGCCATGCTTGCGCAGTTCCTGAAGGCCAAGGGATAGACCAGGTATCCATGTCAGTTTTTATAAACCTGTGCGCAAATATTAACCAATTTTATGGTTAAGGTTTTTGTATAAGGGGGTATGGTATGAGGATGATTTTCCTGGGCCCGCCCGGGGTCGGGAAGGGCACCCATGCAGGCAAGCTTGCCAGGGAGTTTGGCATACCCAGGATATCCACAGGAGAGATGTTCAGGGAGGAGGCCAAGGCCGGAACAGAGCTCGGTAGGAAGCTGAATAAGTACATGGAGGAAGGTGTCCTGGTTCCTGACGGAATGGTTATTGAGATTCTCAAGAACAGGCTTGGCAGAGGGGACTGCTCAGGAGGGTTTGTTCTGGATGGGTTTCCCAGGACCATTGAGCAGACTGAAGCCCTTGAGGGGATAACCAGTATAGACCTCGTGGTCAACATGAAGGCCTCGCATGAAACAATCATAGCCAGGATAAGCAACCGCCTGACCTGCAGGAAGTGCCAGGCCATATACAACACCTTGTTCGTGAAGCCCGGGGTCGAGGGGGTCTGTGACAGGTGCGGGGGAGAGCTCTACCAGAGGGATGACCAGAAGCCTGAGGTCGTGAAGGAGAGGCTCGAGGTCTATGAGAAGGAGACAGCTCCCCTGATAGAGTACTACAGGAAAAGGGATATCCTGATTGATGTCAGTGCAGAGGGAGAGGTCGAGGTCGTGCACAAGCGGGTCATGGGTGCCATCAGGGAGTACATGAAG
>DAOVGQ010000065.1 GCA_030672315.1 Candidatus Aenigmatarchaeota archaeon
AAGGGAATCCCATGTACTCCAGCAAGCTCGATGCCATGTTCAAGAGAAAGAAGCTGAGAATCGGCTCCAGAATAAGGGTGACCAGGGCCGGCAAGGCCTATGAGGGCCTCCTCATGCCCAAGACAGATGCCGGAGACCCGGATTCTGTCGTGCTCAAGCTCGATTCGGGCTACAACATCGGCCTGAAATACCAGCCAGGCATGAGGATAGAGAAGAGCCGTGAACCCTCCCCAGGCCCTGTGATGGAGGAGGAGAAGTTCGAGCTCGGCAGGATATCCGAGAAACTGATAAAGCTCAAGTTCGACTCCAGGAAGCCACCCATATCTATGATATCTACAGGCGGGACAATCGCAAGCAGGGTGGACTACAGGACAGGCGGAGTCCATGCGCTCGAGGATCCCAGGGAGTTCCTTCACAACGTCCCAGAGCTCGCGGGCATAGTCAATATAAAACATATCAGGCAGCCCTTCAGCAAGATGTCCGAGGACATGGACTACAGGGACTGGCAGGAGATAGCCAGGCACGTTGCCAGGGACCTCAACTCAGGCATGCGCGGCGTGGTCGTAACCCACGGGACCGACTCCCTCCACTTCACCTCTGCTGCCCTCTCCTTCATGCTCAGGAACCTCCACAAGCCTGTGGTCCTGGTTGGTGCCCAGCGCTCCTCTGACCGCGGCTCCTCTGACGCGGGCATGAACCTGATATGCTCCGCTCACGCGTCCGTGAGCGAGATTGCCGAGGTCGGGATATGCATGCACGGGAGCATGAACGATGATTACTGCCTTTTTATAAGGGGAACTCATGCCAGAAAAATGGATTCCCAAAGGAGGGATGCATTCAGGCCGATAAATGAATATCCATTGGCCAAGATATGGCATAATGGTAAAATACAGATAGAGAACAGAGACCATAAAAAGAGGAATGACAGAGAGAAGGTGGAGCTCGACACCAGGTTCGAGCCCAAGGTTGCGATATTAAAGGCTTATCCTGGTGCTGACCCTGATGTCATAAACTACTACGTTTCAAGGGGCTACAAAGGATTTGTTATCGAGGCCTCTGGTTTGGGACATGTTCCCACACTATCAAGAAAGAGCTGGACCGAGGTTATCAAGAAACATGTGAAGGACGGAATACCCTTTGTAACAACACCCCAAACGATATATGGAAGGATAAATACTAACGTTTATTCAAACCTAAGGATGCTCTACCAAGAGGCTGGTGCGATATCAGGAGAAAATATGCTAACAGAAGTTGCTTTTGTTAAACTTGGCTGGATACTCGGGCATACAAAAAACATGGAAGATATTAGAGAGATGATATCAACAAACTATGCTGGAGAGATAACCAGGAGAAGCCTTCCTGGAACCTACCTATATTAACCTCTTCAATCTGCTTCTGCTGCTTCATTAGACTGGGTAAAGACGTTTTAATCCCTTTTTAATCCCCGCGGTTACCCACCCCTCTTTCTCTATCCCTTTTAATATCTCTTCTCTGTTTTCATCCAAGGAATAAATCTCTTGCCCGAAATGGTTACTTACAAACAGATCTGGTACACCGAAGTTTCCCTTTTCCTCTTCCCAGCCATTTCTATTGAACTTTTTCAGCTCTTTAAACACCAGATACAGCTCGTGATGCGGAAAAACATCCCCTGCCTTAGTGACAGAGTCAACCCTTCCTGCATAAACCCTTTCCAGCGTGGTTACCAACACATACTTCCCGACAATCTTCGGAATACCCATACCAAGTGTTTATATTACGTTCTTTATAACAATTAACAAAAATCTGAATATGAATGTATTAAATATAATTAAAATTTTAAATATTTGTTTACAAAATAGTGAAATATATATAAAAAATTAAACATATGATTACCATGAAACCCGGAACAGACCTCGTTAACGACAGGATTCTAGAAGTCCTGCTGCAGAACTCCAGGCTCTCCTACAGGGCAATAGCAAGGAAGGTCGGTGTCTCAGTGGCCACCGTAATAAACAGAGCAAGGTCAATGGAAAGGAAGGGCATAATAAAAAGGCACACCATCCAGATAGACTATGAAAAACTCGGCTATGACATCGACGTGGCCGTCTTCATGAGGGTATCCAGGGGAAAGCTTCTCGATGTGGAGAAAAGGATTTCCCTCTACAAGAATGTCTATGCTGTCTATGACATAACAGGGGCCTTTGATGTCCTTGTCTTGGCAATGTTCAGAAACAGAATGGAACTGAATAAGTTCATAAAAAGGGTCCAGACATTCGAATATGTGGAGAGGACCGAGACAAACCTCATCCTGAACAAGGTAAAGGACAGCATCTGAAGGGATGACCGGCCAATATATTAAAACCTGAAACAATATTTCTACATGCTCTTCGGCAAGCCCAAGACCCAGGAGAGGCCCTACCTGATTGTCCAGGCCATGATACGCAAGAACACAGGCGAATACCTGGCCATTAAGAGGGCCGAGGCAGTCGAGATAGGCACCTGGGAATTCCCGGGCGGCAAGGTCAAGCCAGGCGAGACCATAGAGAAGGCCCTTGAGCGCGAGGTCAGGGAGGAGACCGGCATCAAGGTAGAAATCGAGAGATTCGTGGGCTGGGGCCAGGGCTTCGGCCTAAAGGACCACACAGGCAAGATTGTCGACAGGTTCGTGATGTTCTTCGAGTGCAAGCTCATCAAGGGAAAGCTGAAGCTTGACCACGAGACAGCTGACCACAAGTGGGCCACCCTTGAACAGTTCCTTCAGTTCAAGCCCCTGAGCAAACCTGTGCAGGACTTCTTCAGCAAGTTCCGCATAATCCCGCAAGGGCTTTTAATGAAAAATACAAAGGTAAAGTGATACCATGGACTACGCTAAACTTGGCCTGAAGTGCGGTCTGGAGATTCACCAGCAACTTGACACCCACAAGCTCTTCTGCGACTGCCAGAGCTCCCTTGACGGCCAGGCTCGCGGAGAGATTGTAAGGAGAATAAGAGCCGTCGCCGGTGAGCTTGGTGATGTTGATGCCGCTGCCCTCCACGAGGTGCTCAGGGGAAAGGAGTTTCACTACCGCATCTATCCAGATGAAAGCTGCGAAATAGAGCTTGATGAAGAGCCACCTCACGAGCTCAACAGGGATGCTCTGGACATCACTCTGACTATAGCCCTGCTGCTTAAATGTGACATCCCTGACGAGATACACATAATGCGTAAGCAGGTAATTGACGGCTCAAACACAACCGGCTTCCAGCGTACTGCCATAGTGGGCCTCAACGGCAGGTTCAAAACCCCCTCCGGGGAGGTCGGCATAGCCAATCTGAGCCTGGAGGAGGATGCAGCGCAGATACTGGGGAAGGAATATAACAGTGTTATATACGGCCTGAACAGGCTCTGCATACCCCTTATTGAGATAGGCACCACTTCTGACATAAAATCCCCGGAGCACGCCAGGGAGGTGGCCGCCCGCCTGGGCATGATTCTCCGCTCCACAGGCAGGGCCAAGCGCGGCCTTGGAACAATCCGCCAGGACATCAATGTCTCAATCAGGGACGGCGCCAGGGTTGAGATAAAGGGTGCCCAGGACCTTGCCCTAATTCCCAAGTATGTTGAAAATGAGATCCAGAGACAGCTGAACCTAGTGAAAATCCGGGACAATCTCAGGAAGGCCAAATTCAAGCCCCCCAAGCCCATCCTCAAGGACGCCTCCCACATCTTTGGAAAGGCCCAGTCCGAAATAACCAGGGGAAAGCCGACCTTCTCCATGAGGATTCCTGGATTTGCAGGCTACCTCAAGACCCAGCTTACCCCTACCCACACCTTGGGAAACGGGATAGCAAGCTATGTGCGCGTCAAGATAGGTGCCCGCGGATTCATCCACTCAGACGAGGCCCTTGACAAGTACGGCCTCGAAGAGCATTTCAGGGAGCTTGAGAAGCACCACAGGGCCGGCCCCAGGGACACCCTTATAATAGTATCCGGCGACAGGGGGCTCGCCAGGAAGACCTTCCAGGCAATCTCAGAATGCATATCCCAGCTCCTCAAGGGAGTTCCAGAGGAGACCAGGAGGACCCTGGAGAACGGCGACACCGAGTTCATGAGGCCCCTTCCGGGCGCGGCCCGTCTCTATCCCGAGACGGACATACCCCCTGTATTCATCACCCCTGCAAAGCTCCGGGAGATAAAGAGGAACCTCCCCGAACTCCTCGAGCAGAGGGTTGTCAGGTTCATGAGCCGCTACAGACTCAACGAGGAGCTGGCCTCCCAAGTAGTCCACAGCGGGTTCTCCGAGCAGTTCGAGTACGGAGTGAAGTCAGGCCTTGAACCAACATTTGTGGCCAGCCTCCTGACCTCTGGCCTCACCCAACTCAAGCGAAAGTATGGCGTCCCGACAGAAAACCTGACCGACTCCGAGTTCAGAAAACTATTCAACTACCTCAAGAAAAGGAGGCTCCCCAAGGAGCGGGTACTTGAGCTCCTCAAGGAACTGGCCACCCGGCCTGACACAGAGCTGGCCGACCTCCTCAAGGAAGAAGGCCTCTCCGAGGCTGACCTCACCAAAACAATCAAACAAGTCATCAACAAAAACAGGGGCGCCCTCAGGAAGCCCAGGCCCGAGAAAATCCTCATGGGTGAGGTCATGAAGGAGGTCAGGGGCAAGGCCCCGGGCCAGCTCGTGATGAAACTCCTTCTCAAGGAAATCAAGAAACACTAACTTCTTATTCCCCCACAACCTGCAGAACGACCTCCCTACTCCTGGCTGGCACATCAAAGTCCAGGACCACTATGTTCTGCCAGTTCCCCAGAATGAGCTTGCCATCCCTGAACGGCACGGTCAGGCCCGGCCCGAACAGGCTGGCCCTCACGTGGCTCTTCCCGTTCTCGTCACCCCAGGTCTTGTGGTGCTCGTACTCAATATCCGAGGGAACGAGCCTCTCCACCACCCTCTTGAGGTCCTTGTTGAGGTTGGGCTCGAACTCCGTGGTAGTCACAGATGCAGTAGAACCCGGAACAAAAATGTTGACAATCCCCGCCTTCAGCCCGGATTCCCGGACAGCCCCGGCCACCTGCTCTGTTATCTCTATTATGTCAATGTCCGGCCCTGACTTGACCTGAATGGTCTTTGTCTTTACAGGCATGATATTAAATTAGAAACAGGGTTAAAAAACATGGTGGGTTTACGGCGGTCCGGGGAATCAAGAAATATGATGACTCCAGCACCGAAAAGATAAAAAACACCTGAATACTAAACTCAAGGGGTTTCAACATGGCCAAGGATGTTTATTCTGAATCCCTAGAGATGCACAGGCGCGCCAGGGGAAAGCTCGAGATATGCTCCAAGGTCTCCCTGAAGACAAGGCATGACCTGAGTCTTGCATACACCCCGGGTGTTGCACAGGCCTCCCGGGAGATAGCCAGAAACAGGGATGCGGCCTACAAATATACAATAAAATCAAACACAGTGGCCATTGTGACAGACGGCTCTGCCGTCCTGGGCCTGGGCAACATCGGAGGCTATGCAGCCATCCCTGTCATGGAGGGAAAGGCCATACTCTTCAAGGAATTCGCCGGAATAGATGCTTTCCCTATATGTTTTGAGAAATATAGCAGCGATTTCATCAATACCGTAAAGAACATTGTCCCTATGTTTGGCGGCATATGCTTGGAGGACATAGCCGCTCCCAGGTGTTTTGAGGTGGAGGAGGCCCTCCAGGGCCTAGGAATCCCTGTGATGCACGATGACCAGCACGGGACGGCTGTGGTTGTCCTGGCTGCACTAATTAATGCATGCAAGGTAACGAACAAAAGGCTGGAAGACCTCACAGTGGCAGTAAGCGGGGCAGGTGCAGCAGGCTTTGCAATCACAAGGCTGCTTCACTGTCTGGGTATCGACAGAAACATCTGCACAAAGATAAAGGAACTCTTTGTATGCGACACCAAGGGAATCATCTACCGCGGAAGAAGGGATCTGCTCAACAGCAGACACAAGTATATTATCTCCCAGGAAACCAACCACGAGAAAAGGGCAGGAACCCTGAAGGATGCGATAAAGGGGGCGGATGTCTTCATAGGCGTCTCAGCACCAGACCTGGTAACAGAGGAAATGGTTAAGTCAATGAGCAAAGACCCTATTGTCTTCTCCCTTGCAAATCCTGTTCCCGAGATAATGCCTGACAAGGCAAAGAGGGCAGGTGCCACCGTTGTCGGGACAGGGAGGAGCGACTTCCCAAACCAGATAAACAACGTGCTGGCCTTCCCAGGAATATTCCGGGGGGCCCTGGACGCCCGCGCTGCCAGGATAAACGACGAGATGAAGATTGCAGCTGTCCATGCCCTCGCAGACTATGTCAAGGAACCAACCAAAGACAGAATCCTTCCGGATGTCCTCGACAAGAATGTCACTAAGACAGTGGCAACGGCAGTCAGGGAAGCGGCCATAAAATCCGGATGCACAAGAGCTAGCCGGACCAGTGTCTGAACTAAATAAATATCAAAAAGAATTGGAAACACCCCCTTTAACAAGAGGAAACCCAAATTAATTCTTTCTACAAGTTACCCCACTAAAACCTCTTCGGTCGGTGTTTCTGATAACAATCCCGGCAGTAAACAGGCCTGCTTCCATCAGGCTTGAACGGAACCTCGCATTCCTTTCCACAGTCAGCACAAACAGCTTTGTGCATCTCCCTGGGTGGACGATCAAAGCCCTGTTTCCTTCCAAACTTTCCTTCCATTCTATATCTCCTTTTTATATTGGACCCTTCATTCAGCAAAGAATCCATTCTTATAATCGACATTGGTATTTAAATGTATGCATGAAGCCAAAGTTATTTCTGACCCCAGAAAAAATAGTATAGCCCCGCGCGGACTTCCGGACACCCCCTCCGGAGAGGAGGGCAAACGAACTTGCCTGGGAGCCGAACCGAAGAACTTCTCCCTGCATTCGAACCGCGGTCCCCAGGTATCTCCCCGTGGAAGCGAGCAAGCCCTTGCGAGCGAAGCTCCTTTTGGGGTGAAGCCCTTTTCTTGAAAAAGGGCTCTCCAGAGCCTGGTATCCTTGACCAACCCCTCTTTTTACGTATTCTTTCCCAAGGCTTTCGCATCTCATCCTCGCAAAGTGATGCGAGATGTCTCGCGCCACTATGGTAAGGGCGAGGCACGATCTTGCGACTTGCGGAAGCGTCCGTAAGAAAGGCTTTTGGCCACTAGACTACGGGGCTATCGCAAAAACACGCCGGAACCGTTGTATTGCGTTTCAGCGTGTTATTAATGAATTAATCGGATATTTAAACCTTTTTCCTGAAGAGCGGCCTCAATAAAGTTATAAATCCCTCCAGTCAATACTTATCTATGGAAGAAAGGGAAAAGGCCTCCACTACGGTGGAAATCGACAAGGAACTCCTTCTGAAGTTCAAGAGCCTCTGCGTGCTCAAGGAAGTGACAATGTCAGATGAGATAGAGGAGATGGTAAGGGACTGGGTGGCCAGGAACGAGGGTGCAAAGCCCGCAGCCCCAGAACCCGGCGGGGAGACAGCTCAGGGCGATGAGTCTCCCCCTGCCCAGAAACCCAAAAAGAAGGCCCCAGACATTGAGGAGCTCAGCGACGAGATTGAGGAGCAGGTAGAAGAGGGAAACAGGTGAAGGAAGCTATCAAGCTTATAAAACTGCCTGTAAAATTATTTTTATGAATCCTGGCACAACAACCACTACAGCAACACGATTGCGTTAGTCATTGGCCTGTGCTGGGGTTGTCTGGTTCTGGTTGCCAACTGCCCCAGACAGGACTATATATGTGTGTTAAGGAACGGATGATATGCCCGTGAGAAAGGAATGGAAAACAAGATATAAGTCAAGAAATACAAGTATATATTAATGATTAGGTGCTGGATATGAGAGAATTGCTGCTTCATGTAGATAAAGTAAGTTATGGTGTCACAAAGCCCACAAAAATGGCAGAGAAGATACCAGAAAAGGCGAAGAAAGGCGAAATGAAAGATTGTTTGTTTGTAAGAATTGCGATTGAAAAGGAAGACGAAAAAAACCCAGAATCTGTCGCCTCTAAAGCTGTTAAAGATCTTGTTGATGTTTGCAACAGGATAAAAACAAAAAAAATACTGCTTTATCCTTATGTTCATCTACTTTTTGGTTCTGAGCCAGGCTCAATGTCCGTATCCATAAAAATTATGGATAGAATGGAAAAAGAATTAAAGAACAAGGGATATGATACGTTGAGAGCTCCGTTTGGTTTTTATAAGAAATTCACTGTGAGTTGTAAAGGCCACCCCCTCTCCGAGCTCTCGAGGTCCATCTCTTCTAAGGGGGCTTCCAGTGAAAAGGAGGATGAAGTCTCCGAGGCCCTCAAGAAAGAGAAGATCCTCAAGTCAGAATTCTTTATTTTCACTCCTGACGGAAGGAAGCACCCAATCAGGGTAGAGGGCAAGAACGTCCTTGGCTTCGACTTCTCCAAACACAAGAATTTCGAAAAGATGGTAAGACACGACCTCATCAAGGAAAGAAAAGTGGAAAAGGAACCCCCCCACATAGCCCTGATGAGGAGACTCGAGCTTGTCGATTACGAGCCAGGCAGCGACCCCGGAAACTTCAGGTTCTACCCCAAGGGAAAGCTCCTAAAGGACCTTATAGAGTCCTGGACAACCATGAAGACCCTTGAGTACGGGGCCATGGAGGTGGAGACCCCCATAATGTATGACTACGAGCACCCCGCACTCAAGGACTACCTCAACAGGTTCCCTGCCAGGCAGTATACCATCGAGACCCCGAACAAGCGGGTCTTTTTGAGGTTCTCTGCCTGTTTCGGACAGTTCCTCATGAAACACGATGCAAACATATCCTACAGGAACCTCCCGCTCCGGCTTTACGAGCTCACCCGATACTCATTCAGGGTGGAGCAGAGGGGCGAGCTGTCAGGCCTCAGGAGGCTGAGGGCCTTCACCATGCCCGACTGCCACTCGGCCTGCAGGGATATAAAACAGGCCAAGGAGGAGATGCTTGTCAGGTTCAGGCTCTGCAGCGATGTCCTTGAGGGGTTCGGCCTTACCAAGAAGGGCGACATCGAGCTGGCAGTCAGGGTTGTCAAGGACTTCTACAACAAGAACAAGGACTATGTGCACGGCCTGGTTAAGGCTATGGGCAAGCCCGTGCTTGTCGAGATTTGGGACAAGAGATTCTTCTACTTTGTGCTCAAGCACGAGTGGAACTTTGTCGATACCCTTGACAAGGCAGCCACCCTGAGCACCGACCAGATAGACGTCGAGAATGCCGAGCGCTACGACATAAAGTTCACAGACAAGGACAACAAGAGGAAATACCCCATTATCCTGCACTGCTCCCCCTCCGGTGCAGTGGAGCGGATAAT
>DAOVGQ010000064.1 GCA_030672315.1 Candidatus Aenigmatarchaeota archaeon
GACTGGAAAGGATTGTTCTCCAGGGATTCAAGTCATTCAAGAGAAAGACCTCCATACCATTTCCTACTGGCTTCTCTGTTATTACTGGACCAAACGGATCCGGAAAATCGAACCTGGGCGACGGTGTGGCCTTTGTTCTCGGCAAATCCTCAAGCAAGACCCTCAGGGCCAAGAAGGCCCAGGATCTGGTCTTCCACGGAAGCCAGAGAAAGGCAGGTACTGATTATGCCAAGGTCTCCATGTATTTTGACAACTCAGACAAGAGCCTCCCCCTGGAGGAGGACACGGTCTCCATAAGCAGGAGGATAAACAAGAAGGGTGTGTCCACATACAGGATGAACGGCAGGGTGGTCACCCGCCAGCAGATTGTGGACATGTTCGCCCTTGCAGGGATATCTGCAGACGGCCACAACATCATCCAGCAGGGCGACGTCAACAAGATAGTCGAGATGGATGCCGAGCAGAGGAGACAGATAATAGACGAGATATCCGGCATCTCGGAGTTTGAAGAAAAGAAGGCAAAGGCCGAGAAGGAGCTGGCCAAGATAGAGGAGCGGGTCAGGGAGGCCGAGATACTCATAAACGAGAAGGCCAGCATCATGGAGAAGCTCAGGGCTGAGAGGGACGCTGCCCTGAAATACAGGGAGCTGGAATCCAACCTTGCCAGGATAAGGGCTGCCCTGATATGGAAGGACTTCTCTGGCGCCAGGAAGAGCATGGAGTCCATGGAGGGAGAGCTCAAGGAAAAGGAGGCAGAGCTCGGGAAGCTGGAGAAGGAGATAAAGGGATATGACAACCGCCTCCAGGAAGAGGAAGGGAAGCTCGAGGAGCTCACAAGGAGCGTTCTCAAGGCATCTGACCAGATAGATGTCACCAGGAAGATAGAGAGGCTCAGGGGTGAGCTCGAGAGAAAGCGCGACAGAATCGAGTCCAACAGACGCGAGATAGAGAGGCTCGACAGCATCATAGAGAAGCTGTCCAGCATTGACTCCGGGAGCAACCCCGCACTGAAGGCAGTGAAGGACATGCCAGGGGTCCAGGGCTCCCTCTCCGAACTGATAATGGTCCCGCCGGAATACAGGATTGCAGTGGAGGTCTCAGCAGGCTCCCACATGAGGGATGTGGTTGTCGACACCATGAACAGTGCAGTCAAATGCGTCAAGCACCTCAAGGCCAACAGGATTGGCCGTGCAAGATTTCTCCCAATGGACAAAATCAGGGGCCTTCCCAGGAAGCCCCTCCCCACCGGGGCAATAGGATGGCTCTCCGAGCTGATACAGCACGACCCCGTCTATGACGGTGTGGTCAACTATGTATTCTCCACCACGGCTGCAGTCAAGGACATTGACAGAGCCAAGGCCATAGCCAAGTCCCAGAGGGTGAGGATGGTCACCCTGGACGGGGACCTCATGGAGGCCTCCGGAGCGATAACAGGCGGATACTACAGGAAGAGGTCCCAGGCGGGTCCCGAGACAGCCCGCTACCAGGAGGAGAAGAGGAAACTAGCCAAGGAGATAGAGACTCTCGAGTCAGGACTCAAGACCATGAACATGGACCTGGAGATACTGGCAGAAAAGGAGAAGAAGACCAAGACCACAGACCTCGAGAGGGAGCGGGTAAAGCTCGATGAGGCCCTGAGGGAGATTCGGGAGAAGCGCAAGGAGTCCTATGAGAAGCAGCTCATAATCCAGCAGGAGACGGGCAGGCTAAACATCAACAAGGCCAGGCTCGAGGCAAGGTTCGACAACCTCAAGCTCCAGTGGGAGCAGAGGTCCGAGAGGGACGAGGAGGCCGAGAAAAAGAACGGCTACCCCAAGGAGCTCGAGGAGCATGTCAAGGCCGGGGCTGCAAGACTCAAGGAGATGGAGCGGGAAAGCATAATCCAGATTCAGAACCTAGGGCCGATAAACCTCAAGTCAGTGGAGGATTTCGAGAGCCTCAGGACAGAGTTCGAGGACTTCAAGGAGAAGGTGGACAGGATAATCGAGGAGAAGGACGCCATAATCAGGACAGTGAGCAAGATAGAGGAGAAGAGGCTCGAGACCTTCAACAAATACCTCGGGGAGATATCCAGGAACTTCAGAACGGTCTACAGGGAGCTGACAGATGGGGAGGCAGAACTCCTCCTGGACAACCCGAGCGACCTGGAGTCAGGCCTCCTGATAAAGGCCCAGCCCCCTGGCAAGAAGCTCCTGAACATAGACAGCATGTCAGGCGGGGAGAAGACCCTGACCGCATTCACATTCCTCTTCGCCATCCAGAGGTGCAGGCCCAGCCCATTCTACATCCTTGACGAGGCCGACGCCACCCTGGACAAGCCCAACACCAAGAAGGTGGCTGACCTCATAAGGAAGCAGGCAGAAATAGCCCAGTTCATAGTCATATCCCACAACGACGCCCTGGTCAGGGAGGCCGACCAGGTCTACGGGGTCTCCATGGAGGACGGGGAGTCCAAGATACTGGGCATAGAGCTCCCCGTGGAGGGCAAGAACGTCAAGAACAACTAGGCCTTCTGCTTTCTGCAAACAGAGATATAATCCAATTACCTGGTTTTGGAGCCCCTCTTCATCTCCTTGAGCTTGACCTCAATCTCTGTCAGCTCGGATTCATACCTCTCCATGAGCCTCTTGTAGGCATCCTCATCTATCTTCTTCTTTAGGTACTTGCCCTTGAGCTCCTTCTGTATCTCAAGTATCTCGTCCTTCCTGCTCTTCAGGGTGGAGGCCAGATGCATGTTTATCTTCTTCATGCCGGAAAAGACGATAAGGAATGCCATGGACAGGCCCAGGTAGAGGATTATATACCCCAGGGCAGCGAGTACACCGGCATAGACGCCTGATATATTGGTGAAAAAGAATGCCAGTGCAAATATGATTCCCGATATTATGAAGCACATGGCCCAGAGAACCTGAAGCCTCTCCTCATACTCCATATTAAGATATTGGCTTGTCTGCTTAAATAAGCTTCAAGATTTCTGGCAGCGCTCGCCCAAACTTTAAATTAGTTTTTCACCATAATTCTTCATGGATTCCGAGCCGGTTTCTGACATACCAGGGAACGAGCTCGGCAGCTGGCCTCCTGTCGAGGGGCGCTATACTGTGGGGAACAGGAGCTCCCCTGTGGCTGTGTGCACCATGTCATCCGTGGACATAAAGCTGCCCATGGACAGGATTGCCATAGCAGGCAAGTGCGCCACAGAGAACCTCGGCGTGGAGAAGATAGTCAGGAACACAGTGGCCAACCCGAACATAAGATACCTGATAGTGTGCGGCAGGGAATCCATGGGCCACTTCGTGGACGATGCCCTTGAATGCCTAGTTAAGAACGGGGTGGACGATGAGGGCAGGATAATCGGCGCGAAGGGCGGAATACCAGTGCTCAAGAACCTCACCAGGGAGGAGATAGAGGGGTTCAGGAAGCAGGTGGAGATTGTTAATATGGCAGGAGAGACCGAAGTCGACAGGATAATGGAAAGGGTAAACGAATACTCTGAAAAGGGAAGCGAACCCTTCTCAGGGGAGGCTGTGACCCCCACAGAGCCCAAGAGGGTAAGCACTCCCATGCACTCAATAACCGAGTGGAGCCAGGACCCCAGGGGGTACTTCACCATCCAGGTGAACCCTGAAAAGCACGAGATAGTGGTGGAGCACCACGACAACTCAGGCAGAACCCTGAATGTCGTGACCGGCCGCAATGCCGAGGACCTCTACCACCACATCATAAACAGCATGGAGCTTGTATCGAGGCTCGACCACGCGGCCTACCTGGGAAGGGAGCTCGCCAAGGCCGAGACAGCCCTGTTCAACCGCGTGGAGTATGAGCAGGACACAGGGCTCGTGGTCCCTCAACAGACCCAGGCCATTCAGGAGACCCCCGTGGACACGGACGGAAAGGAGATGACCCCACTTCCCGCGCACGGCAAGCTGGTATCAGTGAAGAAAATCGAGAAGACCAGGGAGATCATCCTCACCTATGTGGTGAACGACAGGGAGTTTCCTATGCGCAGCTCGGTAAGGGAGGAAGAGGAGCGCTTCAGGGAGTTCCTCAGGATGCACGGGATGTTCAGGGCATTCTAGAAAACAGGGAGAGTGCAGATATGGCAGATCCCAGTACACAGGACAGTACACCCAGTGGTTCAGAAGAGTCCCGGGAGGTTCCACAGGAACAGCCGGCAGTTCCTCCAGAAAAGCAACCAGAACAGGAAGCGCCTGCTGCCCCAAATGGTCAGATTGGGCAGGATATACCCTACCGGCCCCTTATAGTAAACGGGGAAAATCTTGCAGAATCCTGGGAGAAGGCAGTCAGGACCATGATGGCCCAGGGCTACAACCGCTATGTGAGGGCCCCTGAATACCAGACCTGGACCAAGGACTCCCCCATGATAATCATGGTCGACGACCCCATGAGGGAGCCGAGGCTATCCCCAAAATCCCCCATAACAAGGAGCATGGCCGATGAGTATGCCGAGAGCCTCATACACGGCCACACCAAGGACAAGGAGAACTCCTTTGAATACACATACTACTCAAGGCTGAGGCACTACCCTGACTGCATGATTCGGGCCGGTCTGCCCCACGTATCCGAGGACGAGAAGGAGACCAGAGACTACGTCCACAAGGTATCCGGCGGTAAGTGTGTGGTCCAGAGGCTCGACCAGGTGGCCAAGGCAATAGAGATATTCAAAAAGGATCCCACCAGGAGGACCGTGGTCATGCACACCTGGATACCCTTCAGGGACCTGGCCAAGTTCACCCCGGAAAGGGTGGACACCTCCTCGCCCTGCCTGGTGATACTCCACCCCCAGCTTGTCGAGGACAGGCTCCACTTCAACGTGGTCATGAAGACCAATGACCTGTTCAGTGCCTGGCCGGGCAATGCCTATGCCTTCACAGCCCTGCAGAAGTACATGGCAGACCAGATAGGCATCGGTGTCGGGCACTACACCCACTTCTCTGTCAGCATGCAGGTCTACCAGGAGGTATTCGAGACCGCCAAGAGCATCTAGTCTCCTTATCTGTCCAGATAAGTTTCACTAATATCAAGTCTTTCGATAGCTTCCCTGTCTTCAGACTCACGGGGACAGAGATAATCTTTTCTAAAACCGCAATTCCTGTAATCTGTCCCAGTGCAGCTTTCCTCATATTTACATATTGATTTAAGCTCTTCAAACCCTTCCATGTTATCCAGTTGAAACCTAATTTTAAAAGCTTGCCTTCAATTATTTACCATGATTCTTCCTGACCACGAGATAAGGAAGCTCCTTCAGGAGGGGACGCTGGTTATCGACCCCCTTGAGAACCCGGAGGAGCAGATACGGCCTGCTGGGGTGGACCTCAGGCTTGGAAATGAGTTCAGACTGTTCAAGGCATCAGCCATACCCTATATAGACATAAAGAACAAGCCCCAGAACTACACCGAACAGGTTGTTGTCGAGAACGGGAAGCCCTTTGTAATCCATCCAGGGGAGTTTGTGCTGGGAACTGTCAAGGAATACATAAAAATGCCCGATCACCTCATGGGCTCTGTTGACGGCAGGTCAAGCCTCGGCCGGCTCGGTGTTGTGATACATGCCACATCCTCCTCAATAAACCCAGGATGGGAGGGCCGCTTCGTGCTTGAGATAACCAACATAGGTAAGCTCCCGGTTGCTCTCTATCCCAACCACAGAATCGCAAAACTTACCCTTCACAAGCTCTCCAGCCCGCCCGAGCGCTCCTATGCAGCAAGAGAGGACTCCAAGTACCAGGGCCAGGAGGGCGTAGGGGAGACAAAAATACACGAGGAATCGGGCTAGCTTTATTAACCATTGCTATCTCTAGAAACAATCTTTTCCGGGCGAGTGTGACATAAGCTTAAAAATGTTTGCTCTATTAATTGATTATGTCCAGAAGGTCTGATACAAGGAAAGTTGTTAGGAAATACCTAGAACTAACAAAGGATTTAAAGGATTTTGATATCTCAAATTTTGACCATCTGGGAAAACTTCTTTATGGATTAGAAAAAAAGGGTTATGACAGTGAAACAGGAGAGCAAAGAAAGATATTACACCTTGAAATTATAAAAGATGAATACGAAAGGCTACATCCTGATAGAAGGAAATACATAATCCCGGAATGAAACCAGCAACTTATTTAAAGGCATGCCTTATATTTAGTTAACAGTTAATGAACCAATATAACCAAGCAGGTGAAACGGTGCATGCTGGCTTACATTTATTGAACAAAGCCAGACTTTGCAACAAGAACCAGCATAACCAAAGAGGTGCTGTATATGGCCCTAAGACCAGCCAAGTGCTACAGGAGGCTGAAGAGGCCCTATACCAGGCAGTCCAGAAAGAAGCCAAGAAGGAGCTACATCAAGGGAGTTCCTGACAAGAAGATCCACAGGTTCGAGATGGGAGACCCGAAAAAGGCATACCAGCTCAGGGCATACCTGGTGTCAGAGAGGGGGGTCCAGATCAGGCACAACGCTCTCGAGGCAGCCAGAATCGCCGTCAACAAGCACCTTGAGGAAAATATAGGAAAGGAGAACTTCTTCATAAAGATCCTGATTTACCCGCACCACGTGATGAGGGAGAATGCCCTGGCCACAGGAGCTGGTGCCGACAGGTTTTCTGAGGGAATGAGGCGTGCTTTCGGAAAGCCAATAGGCCTCGTGGCCCGGGTGAGACCTGACCAGAGGATACTGGAGGTCAGGCTGAACAGGGGCATGGAGGGCTTTGCCAAGGATGCCCTCAGAAGGGCTTCAATGAAGTTCCCCACTCCCTGCAGGGTGGTCTTCGAGAACGCCTAGTCCTTCCCGGAAGGGCAAAACCCATTTCTATATTCCGAGTACGGCCCCAACTACCCCGACAAGGTACGGGACAGCCACTATGGTCAGCACAAAGAAGACAGCCCCCACAATCAGGGCATGCAGGATGCTCAGGTCCTCAAAGAATACCTTTAGCATGGCCACCCAGATGAGCAGGGGGAGTATTATTCCTATAAAGGGGATGCCAGCTATTACGGGTATAAGGAAACCCACAACCCCGACAAAATTTATCACGTTCACAATGAACACTACAACAAAGGCCCTCTTAAGGACCAGCATCTCGCCATACATCCTGTTAAAGGCCATCAGGACAAGAATAAGGACAATGCCGCCCACGAGAGTTGATATGACAAGATTGATGATTATAGTTATCCAGAAACCCGTGGCATTGGTGCTGGCCAGCTGAGCAACGGAGTTGAGGTCAAAGGGAATGTTGAGGAAATCGACCATGTTAAATAATTACTTCTTTGTTCTTAAATGCGTTAAGATTTATACATCTCCTTTATGATCCTGTCTTTGTAATAACCGTTATTATCGAACATATCTTGGATAAGATGGGACATGCCTCTTGCAAAGGGATATACGAACCTTTCATATTTTTTAGATATTGACAGGGCAGAACCCTTTTCAACCCCTCTGTCCCTCAGGCGGCAGTAGACAATCAATGGGTTGATATCGTGCTGGAGAAACTGATAGGCATTAAACGCAAAATCATCTAGCACATCTATCTTCATTCTTATGGCCACGCTGCTGTTTGCCATGGTATGGTCACTTACTGCCATCAAATTCGCAAACCGCCTATTAATAATTGTATTAATGGACTAATAAAAGCCATCATCCGGGGCAGTTGCTAATCGGTGATGTCCCTGTCAACAACCTGGCCGGGCAGGGTGGTCTTCCCGGGCCATATCTTCCTGCCTGGATAGATAATTGTCCTTACCCCGAGCCTGACGCCGTCTCCTATTACTGCCCCGAACTTGCTGCGGCCTGTCCCAACCAGCTTACCCTTGACAGCGCTCCTCACGACGCCCCTGTCGTGCCTCAGGTTGGCTGTTATGCTCCCTGCTGCAAGGCTCACATCATTCCCTATCACCGAATCCCCAACATAGTTCAGGTGTGGGGCCTTGCTCTTGTCCCCTATTACCGAGTTCTTGACCTCGGATGCGTTGCCGACCCTGCACCCGTCTCCTATACTGGTGCGGGGCCTTATGTAGCAGTTCGGCCCGATGAGGCAGTCCCGTCCAATCATGACAGGCCCCTCTATATAGGAGCCGGCCAGCACCCTCGTGCCCACTCCTATGGATACCTTGCCCTTCAGGGTCGCGCCCTCCTCAACCTCCCCGTCCATGGAGGGCTCCATACCCTCAAGCAGGAATTTATTGGCCTCCAGAAGGTCCCAGGGATAGCCCACAGGAACCCATCCCTTAGTGGCCCTGGCAACCCTGACAGGCCTCTCCCTGGCCAGCCCGTTCACAGCCTCATTGAGCTCGTACTCCCCCCTGGGGGTCTTCCTGAGCTTCCTTATGTGGGGGAATATCTCGGGTCCCAGAACATAGAGCCCGCAGTTGGCCAGATTGGATTTCGCCTGTTTGGGCTTCTCCTGAAAATCAGAAACAATATCCTTCTTCTCAACCCACACGCCAAAGCTGGAAGGGTCCCGGACCTCTTGGGCAAGCAGCGAGGGTTTCTCCTTCAAAAGCATCTCCACATTCTCCCTGGAATAGATGTCATCACCCATCATAACAATGAATTCATCCTTCCCGATATAAGGCTCGGCAGAGAGCAGGGCATGACCTGTTCCAAGCTGCTCCTTCTGCCCGGCATAGGTCAGCTTGATTCCCTGGAACCCCCTGCCAAGGGCCTTCTCAATCATCTCCCTCCTGTAGCCCACAACCAGGACGGCCTCGTCAACCAGACCCCTCAGGGCCTCGAGGTTGTGCTGGAGGAGCGGCTTTCCCGCTACCTTTATCAGGACCTTGGGAACGGTAAGCGTGAGCGGATAAGTCCTTGTCGACTGCCCTGCTGCGAGAATAACTGCTTTCATAAAAGCCCCCTCAGTTCCTTTCACAATTTCTTCATAAATATAAAGATTTCGTGGTTTATTTGACTGTGACCGATTTTGCCAGATTGCGGCAGTAATCGGGATCACACCCCCTCATAACCCCCAGGTGGTAGGCCAATATCTGGACCGGAATGATGTTGACTATGGGTGATGCATTCCCCACATCCGGAACCCTGAGCCAGTAGTCAAAGACTTCATGGTTCTCAGGGGATATCCCAATAATGTAGCCTCCCCTGGCCTTTATCTCCATGGCATTGGATATTATGTCATCCCTGGTCTCATCATTTGCCACGAGGACTATACAGGGAGCGCCCTCCTCTATCAGGGCCAGGGGACCGTGCTTGAGCTCTCCCCCTGCAAACCCCTGTGCATGTATGTAGCTAACCTCCATTATCTTTATAGCAGATTCAAGGGCCATTGGATAGTTGAGCGACCTGCCTATTATATAGACGTTCCTGCTGTTCCTTAGCTTCCTGGCCAGCTTTGCAATCCTTGCTTCGTACCTTGGGTTGAGCATGTCATTAACCTTGGAGGCTGTCTCTATCAGGAGGCGCTTCCCCTCATGGAGCCTGCCGGCAACAGCATATGCCAGGAGCGTGACAAGAGCCAGCTGCGCAGTCGTTGCCTTGGTGGATGCCACTGCCTTCTCAGGGCCGGCGTTTATCATGAAGGCATAATCAGAATTCCTGTGCAGGGAGGAGCCCATCACGTTCACAAGGGATATCACCCTGACTCCCATCCTCTTGGCTGTCTCTACTGCTTCCATTACATCGGCTGTCTCTCCGCTCTGGGATATTGTTACAAGAAGGGTCTTGTCGGTCAGGAAGTGCTGGTAGTTCGGGAACTCAGAAGAAACAATAAAATTCACGTGCTTGTTGGCAACCTTGGAGAATATGTACTCTCCTGCCAAACAGACCTTTCCTGCAGTGCCGCAGCCTGTGAAGAAGGTTCCATAGGCCTTGCCTATCTCCTCGGCAGTCTTGCGAATAGCTTCCTCATTCTGGTTGATTGCCCTCATTATCGTATCCTTCTGTTCCATGATTTCCTTTATCATAAAGTGCGGGTATTCCCCCTTCTCTGCCTGCCCGACATCCCAGTCTATGGTTATGAGCCTCTTTCTGACAGGCTTGCCTGTTTCTATGTTAAAGAACCTGGTCTTTCCATCAGCCACGACCATCTCGTTGTCATCCAGGTACATGACCTTGTTGGTGTGCTTCAGAAAGGCGGGTATGTCACTTGCTATGAAGGTCTTGGATTTACCCCTTCCCACTATAAGGGGCGAGCCCCTCCTCACGGCCACAATCCTTTTCTCATCTGCCTTGATTACGGCTATGGCATACCTTCCCTTGAGCTCCTGGACAGCCTTTATCACAGCATTCTCGAATCCCAGTGACAGGTTCTCTTCTATCAGGTGGGGGATTATTTCCGTGTCCGTCTCAGAGCTGAAAGCATGACCTTTCTTGACTAGTCCTTTCTTGAGATCCTGGAAGTTCTCTATTATCCCGTTGTGAACCACGGCTATCCTGCCCGAGCAGTCTGTGTGTGGGTGGGCATTCCTCTTTGTGACGCTCCCGTGGGTGGCCCAGCGCGAATGCCCCACACCGAGCCTTCCAGGAAGTCTGCCCGGCCTGGTGTCGCTGATCTTCCCCACACCCTTTTCTATGTGAATAGCTCCCTTGTCCAGGGTGGCAAATCCATAGGAATCATAGCCCCTGTACTCCAGCCTCTTGAGCGCATCGTGTATTATGGGCGAGGCCTTCCCGTCACCGATGTAGCTGACTATGCCGCACATAACATCACTGTCATTTAATTCACCTGCAGAATATAAAGGCTTTATTGAAAAAATATTTTTTAAACCATGAGCATGAAAGGCAAACCTTTATAAATACAATTAAAAAATAATTTATAACGTTAGCAAAACATTATGAATAATCACAAGACAAATATTTCCCATCCAAAGGAAGGCTCCGTAACCAATTGCAAGGCGAGGCAGTACTTGCCGTTGCGTAGCATTGCCATCTCCGATGGCAAAATTTGACACCAGAGGTGTCAAAGCAATGGATCTCAAATTGTTACCAGATTAAACAGTTAAGGTGAATGGTACATGCCGGCACGTAGTGCCGGATGGTGATGGTATGAAGAAGCAGCACTTCCTGCTCAGGACTGACGGCACTAGACATGTCATGCACCCCGTCAAGGTCTTTGACAGCCCCGAGGCCATGAGGGCATTCTCCAGCAAACTGGGCTGGAGGGTCTTCAGGGAGCTTGCCGAGCCGGCCTGCCCCATGGACATAGCAAGGAAGCTGGGAGTCCATGAGCAGAAGGTCTATTATTACATAAGGAAGTTCAGGCAAGCAGGCCTGATAAGGGAGGCAGGCCTCGAGTCCAGGGGTGGCGCAACAGCCAGGTTCTACCAGGCCAGGTACAGCTCCTTCTCTGTAAGCCTGGGAGATCCTGCAGGCAGGGAGCTAAACATATCATCTCCTGCCCACCTGAAGCTGCTCAGGCCCTTTATCGAGGACGGAAACCTCAACGCCAAGATAATAGTAGGCTCCCCTGACCCCCACGGCCCCTGGAAGGCCCGTGCCTCTGACTCCTGCTGCGCAATAGACTTCGCACTCTTCATGGGGGCCTTCACCAGCGGCAGGCAGGCCCCGAACTACAGCCTGGACACCGAGGTCAGGGAGAGGGACCTCAGGGGAAACCTCATACTTATAGGGGGCCCCACCGTCAACATGGTCACAAGGAGGATAAACAACATCCTCCCGGTATTCATTGACCTCAGGGGCAATGCCAAGATAAGGTCGAGCCTTTCAGGAAGGGCCTACAAAGAAGATGAGGTCGGCATGGTTGTCATAATAGACAATCCCTGGGACAGGAAGAGGGGCTCAAGGATTCTTGTCATTGCAGGCAACCGATTCCAGGGAACCCGCTCGGCCATACTCGCCTGGATAAAGAAACTTGACAAGATAATGGCCGGCAATGTCAACGACAGGAAGGTCATTGCCAAAGTCGTCCGCGGATACGACATGGATGGCGACGGTGTGATAGACAGCCCGGAGATACTGGAGTAGCTCTGATTTGAGGGCGAATCAGGCAATTTTGACTTAATTGCTATTTTTTGTCTATATTAAATATAAATACCTATTTTTGTTTTTTGAACAATCATTTTAAAAAATAGACCTGTTAGATTATGGTTGCAGCAATACAAAGACTGTTACTTACACCCATGAAACTGTTTCACACAAATAATATATACCAAGAGAGGGGAACTATTATCATCAACATGTCCCTGGATTGCCATCTTGCCCGACCTTCCCCTAATTTGCTTGCCGGTGACTTCGTCACCGGATTGGGCTCTTGGGGTCGGGAAGGAAAGGTTGGCAGACCGGGAGCGTGTTATCTTGAATGCGCTGAAAACTATCAGTTGAATTGGTAGATGGATGCGCGGTTCGAGAGATGTGCCTCATCAACAACCGAATTCATTCGGTAGTTGTATAGTGGCATATGATTAAAGATACGGAGGAATTAAGTATGAACATACGAAAGGTTCTAGCAGGCAGCATGGCTGCAATCGCAGCCGGCGCAACCGTAGCCTTTGGTGCTTTTGCCCAGAGCTCGAACCTCGGCGACTATGTGGACACATCAGGAACTACACCTGTGCCACCCTGGGTGGTAATCGGTGTCAACACAGGTGACCCAGACTTCGCCAAGGACGTGCTTGGAGCTGCAGACCTAGCGGCTGGAGCAGCCGGGTACGCAACAACAGAAACAGCAGTTGGCGGAGCAGCCGAGGTATCTGTGTCCGGTGGAGTGGGTCTTTCGACGGCAAACACAAAGATATTCGGGGGTGACGGAATCAATACAGCAAAGGACACCCTGACATCAGAGGACTTGCCGACGATACTAGCATCACTAACATTTGAAGATGACGATGGGGACAGCTTTGACTATGACCAGTATCTCGTTGTCGGAAGCAGCACAGTCGCTCTCAGCGGCAGCAACGACGATGATGTATTGGGAGAAGATCCAACACTGCTCGTAGACATAGGAACTGTTCCAGGCTCACCTGCATACACAATGAGAATCGTCTTCAACGATGACCTGAACTTCTCGGACTCGGATGTAGACGGCAACGAGATAGAGTTCTTCGGAGCCAGCTACACGATATCATCCGACTCTGACACAGACACACTCGTGCTCTTCGGTGGCGCTGCCAAGCAGACGCTTTCCGAGGGCGAAACAGCAACCATAACTGTCGGCGGGGTTTCCTACGAGGTATCACTGATTGGTGTCAGCGACGAAAACACAGTGATAATAAAGGTAAACGACGTCAGCAGGACAATTGACGAGGGACAGTCAAGGAAGGTAAGTGGTCTTGAGGTCTTTGTGGACGAGGTCTACTACCTCGGAAAGGAGGCACAAGTCAGCTCAGCAAAGGTTTCGTTTGGTGCAGCCAAACTAACCCTTGAAGACGGTGACGAGGTGAGTGTAGGTTCAGGAGGCGATGTAGAGGACATAGACAACACTCTTGTGACCTTCACTCAGGGAACTGATGGAACATCTGTCCTAGAGATAGACATTGCCGCTCCTGACAGCGACGGCGACTTCGCTGCTGTTGACATGCCATTCACAGACCCGGTATTCGGGACATTCAAACTGGCTTTCGGCGGCGGCTCACCAGCCCAGACTAACATGGAGCTGTTCGAATTCGACACAAGCGGCGACGACACAGCAACCGTTAAGTTCACCGACTCGAAGGGTACTTCAAAGACAATAGAGTGGGCTTATGACGGCACACCAGGCACATCCGGAACACCCCTTGAACTACAAGACGGTGACGAAGATGATATAATCGTAGTCGAGGGATGGAACGCAACAGAGGACGAC
>DAOVGQ010000010.1 GCA_030672315.1 Candidatus Aenigmatarchaeota archaeon
GTCTTTCTGGAAGCGGCCAGAGCCGTACTTGCCTCCTGTCCTGGGCACGACTATGGGAGCGAGGTTTATGTAGTTTTTGAGTCCCCTATCATTAACAACAACACCTGAGGTGTCCCATCTGTTGAAGAGAAGCGTCCTTGCACCCCAGGCAGGCTTCCCCTTGGGCTTTTCCTCTGGCTTGCTTGCCTGTGCCTCCTTGGATATATCCTCTTTCTTGGGGGCCTCCTGGGAAGGCTTTGCCTGTTCGGCCTGGGCAGGGGCAGGCTGCCCGGGTTTTGGTTCAGGGGGTCTTGGTGCCGTAGGTGTCTGGGCCACAGGCTTCTGGGTCTTTTCAGGCGCAGCATTGACTGGCTTGCCTGCCTGAGTGGACCCTGCCTCTGGCTTCTTAACTGCCGGCTTTTCAGCAGGCCTGCTTGGTGAGGGCTTGTCCTTTTCAGGCTTTGCTTCCCTGGTTTTTTCTTTAGCGGGTTTATTTTCCTTTGTCATGTTTCACCTATGAAATCATTATGAGTAGGAACCCTGCAATCACTGAGAGGACTGCGTAGGCCATGTTCCAGAGGGGCATGCTTATCAGGAAGGGTACAAGGAGGAGCATGACGCCGAAGAACCTGATTATAAGCCTCCATTTCCAGGTCTCGGAGTCGGAAAGGGCCATGGAATTACGCCCCCTTTGGCTTCTCCTTCTTTCCCTTCAGGAGCTCGCTCAGGGAGACCCCTGAGACAGATACGACCCTGTACTTGATGCCGTGCATGGAACCCACTGCACCGCCCTGGGAGCCGCCCATTCCCTCGAGCATTACCTCGTTGTGCTCATCAATGAACTTTATGGCGTTTGTCCTGGGGACAAAGGCCGTCACCTGGATGCCGTTCTTGATCAGCTGGACCCTGGCTGCCTTGATTATGCCGGAGTGGGGCTGCTTCTGCTCCACGCCCTTTTTCTTGAGGACAATCCCGCGGCCTATGGGGGCACCCTGGAGGGGATTCTTCTTCCAGAGCTTGAGGAACTTCCTCTTGTGGGCGGTGGACTTCCACCTGAACTTCTTCCTCCTTCTCTTCAGGTCACGGGCGTTGAACTCTCCCATATTATCGGTTTCCCATTATAACTGTTAACAGTTAATGTCAGTGAAGTTATCTCTATAGTTGTTTAAATATGTTTAAAAAGGTATGCAGCCTTGAAGCTAGAGCCTGTGCTTTACTGCAACAGAGACGTTTATCCATAAGAGGCCGGCCATCAGGATGAATATAAGGGCCACTATCATGGCTATGGCATAGGAGAACTCGCTCACACCAATTGTCAGCCTGAGGTTGTTGATAATCCAGACACCCAGGAGAAGGAAGACTCCACCGAGAATCCAGGAGAAGACCAGTTTGGAGGACATGTTTATAATTTGCCGGCTTTCTTTTTAAATTCCTCTGCCTTGGCCTGGAGGATTTCCCCTGCCTGCCCGACTATCTCTGCCGGGGAGAGGCCGGAGGCTGTCTCTACCCTGAATATGAATCTGTTGGGGTTTGCCCTTACCTTTACCCCGTCTGTAACGGATTCGCACTTGAGGCAGAGGTCGCATCTGACAGGGTCCTTGAGGGCTAGTTTTTTGCCTTTCAGGGAGAGGACTCCCTTGGGGCATGCTGATACGCACTTCTTGATCTCCTGGGGCTTGCAGTCCCTGGAGACCTCGAGTTCGGGATAGTATTGGTAGGATGCACTGGCGGCCTGCCACTTGGCGTGCTGGCGGCCTGTTCCGAGCTGGGCCCTGGCCTCGAATTTGATGCTCTGGTTCTTGAGGAGTTCCACAATGGGAAAGTTGGGGCTGGTTGGCTTGACTGCCCTGTTCGAGGACTTGAGGTTCCCGGAGCGAACCATGGCAGGGCCTTTCTTTTCCAGGGCAAACACAACCTCGCAGAGGGGGCAGCCCTTCCCCCCGCACTTGCATGCATCCTTTAGGTTGAACTTCCTGGGGTCGAATACAAGGGGAATGAGCCCCAGCCTGTGGGCTATGATTTCATCAAAGAGGACAGAGCCGTTTATGTGGAAGTCGACCCATTCCACAGCGAGTGTGGGAACCTCTGATATCATGAGCCTCCTCAGGGCGTTGGCAAAGGCCGGTGTTGCCCCATCCAAGACGAATACAAGGGTGTTGCCCCTCTTGTTCAAGACCTGTACCTTCATTGTATCACCTTAATCTTTCAATCTGGTAATTATATCTTGTCTGTCTTTAGTATCTACAGGTGGCTTCGCCACCCGCAAGCCTCCTATCTTAGTCTGACTGTCTTTATGGCAAAATGCCTTTTCATGATTTCCTTTATGGCCCTGATGTTTCTCCCGCCCCTTCCTATTACAGCCACCCTGTCCGAGGCCGGAACGCTCAGGGAGAGTGTGTCCCCTCCCATGTCGATGCTCTTGACTGTGGGTATCATTGCCCTGAGCATCTCCTCGGGTTCCTTGTAATAGGCAAAGAGCCTGACTGTCTTGCCAAAGGTCTTGCTGACCTCCTTGATGTTGGAGCCGTTCCTGCCTATGGCAAAGCCTATCCTGTCCGGGTCCACGAGAAAGTATATGCTGTCCTCCATTATAAGGCAGTCCCTGGCATGGACATTGGTCATCTTCTCGAATGCTGCTATCGTTCTTATGCTCTGGGTTCCTAGCTTGACTGACATCTGTTACCTGCCTTTAAGTTGATTATTGTGCATGGTGATTTATATCACTTTGTGATTCCCAGGAGGAGTATGCTGAAGGGCTTCCCGCACAGCTCCCCGAGCTGAACAGAGTTGCCAGGAAACTCCTGGGTGTTTATTTTGGATGTGTCCGCATAATGGCGAATGTCACTTAAGGTGTTACCAGGGGTGTTGCTGGCGTATACCACACTCCCGAGCCTGCCTGTCTTGGCTGCCTTGAGCACGCTTCTGCTTCCTATAAGGACCCTCTTCTCCTTCAGGGCATCCTTGATTTCCTTTTCCAGGGTCATGCTATCCTACTCCCTCCATTGAACGGGGGGGTGCCTGCAGCTTCTCTGTGGCCGTCTTTTCAAGTATGGCCTTCTTCCTGAGCCTGAGGAATCCCTGGTAGTGGGACCAGAGCTCCTTCTCGTCCTTTTTGTTGAGTGTCTTGACAGCAACCATCCTTGGCCTGTTGAGCCTCTCGCTTATGGGATAGTAGTCCACCAGGACCATGCTGCCCTCCCTGAGCTTGCCTGCTATCTCCCTGGAGACCTTGACTGTGTGGAGGTTGCTGTCCCAGAACCTTATGGTTGCAGCTGTCTCCCCCTGCCTTCCCTCGGCAGGGAAGACCTTCAGTACCCTTCCTGGATGGTAGACCATATCATTCACCTTA
Source organism: Candidatus Aenigmatarchaeota archaeon (assembly GCA_030672315.1). The sequence goes on from DAOVGQ010000010.1 coordinate 3,329, forward strand.
ACCCTTCAATTTGGTAATTATGCGACGTCCGTCCCTCTTGTGCCCCAGAAGGTATTGGGACGGCATGTGCACTTTCACCTTAACCCTTCAATTTGGTAAACACATAAGCCCGTCCTCTGGACGGGTTATGCTTAGGTTTAGTAGACGAATCCTAGGAGCTTTCCTCCTGTGTTCTGCTTGACAGCATCCCCCTGGTCCATTATGCCCCTGGAGGTCGTGACTATGAGCACACCGACGTTGTCTGCAGGAAGGAACTGCTTCTCCCATCTTATGAAATCCGAGGCCTGGACCGAGAACCTGGGCTTTATCACATTGCAGTTGTTTATCCTTCCCAGGAGGCGTATCCTGAATC